>JAFOTD010000012.1 GCA_017388175.1 Clostridia bacterium
AAAGCCGAGGTCCGTGTTCGCGTACACGCCCGCAAGCGAGCCGTCCGTCCACCCGTCGACGTCCTTCTTCGGATCGAACAGCGAGCGGATGCGTTCACTGTCCAGCGTTTTCGGCAGCGGTCGAAACAGCAGAATGCCGTGGACCTTCGGATCGCGGTTGACCGTTTCGAAGGCCTCCTCGAACTCCGCCTGCGTGACGGTTTCGGGAAGGATCACCTGCTTCAAAGTCACGCCCGCCTGCTCGCAGCGCTTCACAACGCCTTTTTCGTAGGACAGATCGTCCGCGCGTTCGCCCACGCGCACGACGCACAGGGTCGGCTCAACGCCTTTCGCCTTCAGCGCCGCGGCGGTTTCGCGCATGCGCGCGATCATCGCGTCGGCGACCGGCTTGCCCTTCAAAAGCTCGGCCATGGCTCAGTTCTGATAGATCGGATACTTGTCGCAGAGCTTCTTGACTTCGGCGTCGATGTATTCCTTGGAGTTCTCGAAGTCGTTGATCGCGAGCGCGATGCAGTGCGCGATCGTCTTCATATCCCCTTCCTTGAGGCCGCGGGTCGTGACGGCGGGCGTGCCGATACGGACGCCGGAGGTCACGAACGGGCTTCTCGGCTCGCCGGGAACGGTGTTCTTGTTGACCGTGATGTGGACCTCGTCGAGACGATTCTGCAGCGCCTTGCCGGACACGTCGAGACCGATCAGGTCGAGCAGCATGAGGTGGTTATCCGTGCCGCCGGAGACGATCTTGAGGCCTTCCGCCTTCAGCGCTTCGGCAAGCGCCTTTGCGTTCAGAACGACCTGATGCTGATACGCCTTGAACTCGGGCTTCATGGCTTCCGCGAACGCGACAGCCTTGCCCGCGATCACGTGCATCAGAGGACCGCCCTGAATGCCCGGGAAGATCGCCTTGTTGAAGTTGAATTTATCGGCCGCTTCCTGATTCGCGAGGATCAGGCCGCCGCGCGGACCGCGCAGGGTCTTGTGCGTGGTGGTGGTGACCACGTCCGCGTACGGGAGGGGAGACGGATGCTCGCCCGCGGCCACGAGGCCGGCGATGTGCGCCATGTCGACCATCAGAACCGCGCCGACTTCGTCGCAGATCTCACGGAACTTCGGGAAGTCGATCGTGCGGCAGTACGCGCTTGCGCCCGCGACGATCAGCTTCGGACGGAACTCGAGCGCCTTCCTGCGGACGTCCTCATAATCGATGATGCCGTTTTCATCCACGCCGTAGGAAACGCAGTTGAAGTATTTGCCGGACATATTGACCGGGCTGCCGTGGGTGAGGTGACCGCCGTTAGAAAGGTCCATGCCCATGAACGTGTCGCCCGGGTTCAGCACCGCGAAGAACACAGCCATGTTCGCCTGTGCGCCGGAATGCGGCTGGACGTTTGCGTAATCGCAGCCGAACAGCTTCTTTGCGCGTTCGATCGCGAGGTTCTCGACGACGTCCACGAACTGGCATCCGCCGTAGTAGCGCTTGCCGGGATAGCCCTCGGCGTACTTGTTGGTCAGAACGCTGCCCATTGCCATCAGAACCGCTTCGCTTACAATATTCTCGGAAGCGATCAGCTCGAGGTTGCCGCGCTGACGGTTCAGCTCGTCCTGCATTGCCGCGCCGATCTCGGGATCATACTGCATCAGCTCTCTCAGTGCTTCGTTTACCATGTGTCTTCCTCCTGTAAAATGGTTTTCTATGATGCTTTTATGGCGCATAAAAGCGCCCTTTCCGCTATGCTAAATGTACCGCGTCCTTGCCGTCGTGTCAAGGCTTTCGACGTGTATATTATCTTTGGGACAGTGCTCCGTCGATCGCCTTTGCCGCGACCTTGCCCGCGCCCATCGCGGAGATGACCGTGGCCGCGCCCGTGACGGCGTCGCCGCCCGCGTAGACGTTTTCGCGTGAGGTCAGACCGTCTTCGTTGACGATGATCCCGCCGTGGCTGTTCACCTTTAGCCCCTCTGTCGTGTTCTTGATGAGCGGGTTCGGGCTTGTGCCGATCGCCATGATCACCGTGTCCACGTCGAGCGTAAATTCGCTGCCTTCGATCGGAACGGGGCGTCTTCTGCCCTTCGCGTCCGGTTCGCCGAGCTCCATGCGGATGCAGCGCATACCGGTAACGAAGCCGTTTTTCGGATCGCGCGGGTTTTCGGGATTGTTGTAGCCGAGGATCTCCACGGGATTGTTTAAAAGACGGAAGTCAATGCCTTCCTCCATCGCGTGCTCGACCTCTTCCTTACGCGCGGGAAGCTCCTCCATCGAGCGGCGGTAGACGATATACACGTGCTCCGCGCCGAGCCGCAGCGCGGTTCTTGCCGCGTCCATCGCGACGTTGCCGCCGCCGACGACCGCGACCCTGCCGCCTTTCATAATCGGGGTGACCGGGTTCTCGCGGTACGCCTTCATGAGGTTGCTTCTGGTGAGGAATTCGTTTGCGGAGTAGACGCCCTTTAAGGATTCGCCGGGGATGTTCATAAAGTTCGGAAGTCCCGCGCCGGAGCCGATGAATACGGCTTCAAAACCCATTTCAAAGAGCTCGTCAATCGTTAAGGTCTTGCCGATCACGACGTTCGTTTTCACGTCCACGCCGAGGCTTTTCAGCGTTTCCACTTCCTTTGCGACGATGGATTTCGGCAGACGAAACTCCGGAATGCCGTAGACCAGCACGCCGCCCGCGGTGTGCAGCGCCTCGTAAACCGTGACCGCATATCCTTTTTTCGCAAGATCGCCCGCGCAGGTGAGACCCGAGGGCCCGGAGCCCACGATCGCGACCTTATGTCCGTTGGCTGCGGGCTTTTCGGGCGCTTCCTTCGCGTGCGCGTTATGCCAGTCCGCAACGAAGCGTTCCAAGCGACCGATGCCCACCGGCTCAAACTTAATACCCATCGTGCACTTGCTCTCGCACTGCGTTTCCTGCGGACAGACGCGGCCGCAGACGGCGGGAAGCGACGAAGTCTCGTTGATGACCTGATACGCGCCTTCGAAATCGTTCTCCTTGATCTTCGTGATGAAGTCGGGGATGTTGACGTTGACCGGGCAGCCCGCCACGCACGGACGGTTTTTGCAGTTTAAGCAGCGCTTTGCTTCTTCGAGCGCGATCTCCACGGGGTAGCCCAGCGCAACCTCGCTGAAATTTCCTGCGCGTACTTCGGGCGCCTGCGTCGGCATTTCATGCATTTTCGGATTCAGCGCCATTTCAGTTCGCTCCTTTCAGCAGATTGCAGGTCTCTTCGTGCGCTTTCCGTTCAAAGTCGAAGTACATCCGTCCGCGGCTTATCGCCTCGTCGAAATCGACCTTGTAGCCGTCGAAGTCCGGTCCGTCGACGCACGCGAACCTCGTAACGCGCCTGCCGTCTTCATAAAGCGTCAGGCGGCAGCCGCCGCACATGCCCGTGCCGTCAATCATGATCGGGTTCATCGAAACCGTGACCGGCACGCCGAACGGCTTTGCGGTCAGCGTCACAAACTTCATCATAATCAAGGGACCGATCGTGACGATCATGTCGAACGTCTCGCCCGCTTCGAGCATCTCCTTTAAGGGGACGGTCACGTTGCCGTGGCGCGCGTAGCTTCCGTCGTCGGTCATGACGATCAGCCGATCCGAGCATGCTTGAAACTCGTCTTCAAGGATCAGCAGATCCTTGTTGCGAAAGCCGATGATACTGGTGACCTCCGCGCCCTGCGCGTGGAACGCCTGCGCCACGGGCATCGCGATCGCGCAGCCTACGCCGCCGCCCACAATGCAGACCTTTTTGATGCCTTCCGTGTGCGTCGGAACGCCCAAGGGTCCCACGAAGTCCGAGATGTACTCGCCCTCCTGCTTCGCGTTCAAAAGCTCGGTCGTTGCGCCGACGATCTGGAAGATGATCTTGACCGCGCCGCGCGCTTTGTCGACGCCCGCGACGGTCAGCGGAATGCGCTCGCCTTCCTCGTTGACGCGCAGGATAATAAACTGTCCGGGCAGCGCCTTGTTCGCCACCAGCGGCGCTTCGATCTCCATCTGCGTCACGGTCGGGTTCAGATTGATCTTTTGAATGATCCGGTACACGTGTTTACTCCTTTCGCAAGAAATCATAGTATGCAAATGCTTTTTTGAGAATCTCTTCATGATCGAACGCAAGCGAAACGCCTTCGGGCAGCACGAGCGAATCCCCGTCCCGTCCGACCGGGATCCACCTTGCGTCCGCCGCGTCGTCCGCCGCGGAGAAAGCAATCCGTTCGCGATCGACAAGCGCGAGATACGCGTCCGAGACGATCCAGCCGCGCGGGTCGCGTCCGGGCTTACTGAACAAGCCGATCTCACGGACGTCTTCCTTTTCCAGAGAAACGCACGTCTCCTCCCTGAGCTCGCGCAGCGCAGCGGTCTCCGCGCTTTCATCCGGATTGACAAACCCGCCCGGCAGCGCCCAGCAGCCGAGATACGGATGCCCTTTGCGCCGGATCAAAAGCACGTCGCGTCCGCCCGAAAGCAGCACGACGTCCGCCGTCAGGTACGGCGCGGGATAGTGCTTGTCCCGATACCGTTCCAGAAACTCGCGTTCCGTCAATCCGTTCTGATCCCGTACTTCCATCGTCCTTCTCCTTTGTCCTATTTTTTATTATAATACCGTTTGCGTTCCGCGTCCATCGGTTTTTCACCGATTCCGGGACTTTATTTTCCTGCATAATTCCAAGGTTTTTCCTGTGCGGATGATTGAATTTCACAACGCGGTATGATAATATATAAGATACGACCGAAAAAAGGAGATCCAATCTATGCGAATCAAACGGCTGCTTTCCATACTGCTCGCCGCGCTTCTGCTGCCCCTCGGCATGCTCGCGGGACCGCAAAACGCAAACGCGGAAGCGGAAAAGGATATTTGGGTTCAAATCACCGAATACGAGGACGCGTGCCTTTCGGAGCAGGGCGTCAACACGGCGAACGCGGAAACGAAGCATTACGCCGCCATGGCTGACGGCGTTGCCGCGCTTGTCGAAAACTGGAGCGGGTATGAAAACGGTTCGCTGTTCAAAAACGGCGAATGCGTCTTCTGGGACGGCACGGACGGCATGGGATACGGCTGGACGCCGGTTATCCGGCAGAAGGTCCGCGCCAACGCGACCGGCGAGGATCCGATGGATGTCGCTTCCGTCGAAACGACGTCGTACGCAAACCGCGGCGGCTATCCGTACAGCTCTGACGTCGCCGTGTTCGGCCCGTATTACGGCGTGGATTCAAGCTTTTCCGACCAGTATCGGAACGAGGGCAATTCGATCGCGCAGGCGACAGGCGGCGTCTGCCGTATCTATTCCGGCGCCGCAGCGACGATCGACGCGGTCGCGCGCGAGCTCGAACTCTGCGGCACGGTCATCTTTGACTCGCACGGCAACACCGACTATTCGCGCGGAAACGACTATACCTCGCAGGCGAACACGTCCTATCTCTGCCTTACCAGCAACGCCGGCCTGACGAACGCGGACACCGCCACGGTGCAGGGCGAGTTCGGCAGTTACAAGCATGCGTTCAGCACCGGCAGCGGCGCTTTCGTCGACGGTACGGCGATCCGGAATCATATGAACGGTTCCGCGCCGCGCGGTCTTCTCTGGATGGCGATCTGTCTCGGCATGGCCACGAGCGGCATGGAAGCGCCGCTGCGTGAAGCGGGCGTCGAGGTCGTCTACGGGTATTCCCAGTCCGTCACGTTCGCGGGCGACTATCGCTGGGAAGCGTATTTCTGGGACAAAATGAAGTCCGGCGCGGACGTCGCGGAAGCGATCGCCTATATGAAACAAAAGGGCGGCTATAAGGATCCGTACGAAAGCGCCTATCCCGCGTTTCCGATCGTCGTATCGAGCGAGGACGTCTATCCCGGCCACGGCAACGTCGACGCGCGGCAGACCGTTTTCTCCTCCTGGACGTTGTTCCCGCAGTTTGAGGTAACCGCGGTCAGCAGCGACGCGAGCCTCGGTACGGTCGAGACCTCCGGCACAACGATCACGGCGACGCCGAAGACCGGCTGCGCGGTCACGGGGTACGACGTGCTTTCCGGCACGGCGTCGGTCACACAGAACGGCGACGGACTTTCAACAACGCTGTTCTCGGTGCGTGCGGAAAGCGACTGCACGATCCGCATCAACTTTGCAAAACGCGCCGCTGTCAAGGCGACGTTCGTTACGCCCGACGGCGTAAGCTGCGCCGCGATCTCGGGCTATACCGGCGACACGATCACCATGCCGACACCTTCCGGCACGCCGACGGCAAACGCGCAGGCGTACGCGTTCTACGGCTGGGTGACCGGGCGCGTTCCGGACACCGACGTACGCCCCGACTGCCTGTTTGCGGGCGATTCCACGGTTCTGACGGAAAATCGCACCTACTACGCGCTGTATTTCTACGCGTCGCAGGACGGCGCGCCCGTTCCCGCGGGAACGTACCAGAAGCTGTTCTCGGAGCCTTCCGGCTGGGCGGGCAAGGCGGTCCTGACCTATGACGGCAGCGTCGTGCTCTCCGCAGAAACGAACGCAAGCGGCGTCGGCACCGCTTCCGCAGCGGTCGCGATCGGCAGCACCGGCATCAAGGTCATCGGCGACACCTTGACAAACGTTCCCAATTCGTATCTCTATGAGATCGAATCCGTCGGCAACGGCAACTACACGATCCGCATGATGGGCGACGACGGGTACTATCTCTGCTATGCGTCAGGCAGCAACAAGCTCTCCGCGACGAAGTCCATCGTGGTCTCCGGCGGAAAGAGCCCCGCATACTGGCAGCTTGCATGGGAAAACAACAAGCCGGTCATTCGAAGCGCGCAAGCGGCCGAGGCAACGCTGTGCTTTGACACGGAAAAGCAGTACTTCACCTGTAAAAAGAATAACACCGGCGAAGCGCTGACGGTCTTTGCCGTCCCGAACAGCAGCCTGCGCTATACGACGGAGCTTGAAAACGGTTCCGGAGCGACGCCGACGCCGAAGCCCACAGCAACGCCGAAGCCGACCCCGACGCCGAAGCCGACCGCAACGCCGAAGCCCACGGCGACGCCGACCCCGACGCCCACGCCCACGGCGACGCCGATGCCCACGCCCGAACCGGCCGCAATCGAAGCGACGGTCGAATGGAACGCGGAAGACGTGCAGTTTAAGGGCGTCACGGCGTACGTGATTGCAAACGGCGCGGCGCAGACCCCGCGGTTCACCGTGAAGAACGCCGCGGACGGATCGGTCGTCGACCCCGCTGATTACGATTTCGAATACCGTGAGAACACCGCTGCCGGAACGGGCTACGTGTTCATTACGTTCAAGGGCGCGTATACCGGCTCGGCGCGCGGCTCCTTCAAGATCTATCTCCCCGCAACGACGGAGACGGCCGTGGAAAACGTGCAGGACGGTGTGAAAATCACCTGGAGCCCGGTCGAGGGCGCAGCAGGCTACGTCATCTATCGCCGCGCATGGAGCTCCACGACCGACGGCTGGACGGCGTTCGCGCGTTGGGACAACACGACCGAAACGACGTACCTCGACGGACACGACGCTTCGCATAACGTCTTCGCGGGAACGCGCTATCAATACGGCGTCAAGGCGTACTTCGCCCGCCGCGTCGATCCCGTCACGGGCGCTGAGATCGGCGGCAACGTGAACGAGGACTCCGGTAACTTCAACCTCGGAGAGGTCGGTCCGCTGAAAACAACGGTTCGCATCACCACGCGTACGCTGAACAGCGTCGCCGCCGGTACAAAGCAGCTCACCGTCAAGTGGTCCGCGTCGTCCGTATTCACCGGGTATCAGATCCAGTACGCGACGGACGAAGCATTCCGGACGAACGCGGCCGCCCTGAAGATTGCGGATCCGAAAGCGGCGCAGACGACGATCAGGGATCTCGCGCCAAACACGACGTATTATGTGCGCGTGCGCTCGTATCACGAGTTCAACGGCATGACGTACTTCGGCGAATGGTCGAACGTGCTCGCCGGGAAAACGAAATAATCGGCATACGCAAAAGGAGCGGAAGATTCCGCTCCTTTTTCACGTCAATTACGTCCGTAAGATGCAGGCTGCGCCGTAAAAAAACCGCGCACGCGCGGTGAATGCCGCGCTTTATAGGACATGCCGCCCGAAAACCGGTCTGTTGAAAACCGTGTTTTTCAGCAGAGTGATCAGTACAGCCAGCGATTCAGCAGAAACTCCTCGAAAGCCGCAAGCGTTTCGCCCTTTACGGGACCGTCGGTTTCGATGATCCAGCATTGGCCGAACGCGTTCTTTTCCACGATCGTGCCGCCTTCGCCCGAAGTGCGGCAGCGGCTCTGCTGCAGCTCGTGCCGGATCTCCGTCCAGCCGCCGCCTGCCGATAGCGTATCGAACAGTGCCTCCCCGTCGGGCACGATCGTCACGCGATAGTCCGCGCCGTCGTGCGCGAACGTCACGAGGTACGCTTCATGCGCGTCGTAGGTCGTTTCCTCGATTTGCAAATCCTCGGCCTCGCCCTCGCCGAAGTGGAAATACACGCCGGTGCGGTGTCCGAGCTCCTCGGTCGTGAGCCCTGCCGTGCGCTTTGCGATCTCCGCGGGAATCTCCTCCGGCACGGAATAGGAAAATTCATAGAAGTCGTTCTTCGCGCCGTTGCTAAGCGCGACGACGCCCTCGCCCGTCCAGTAATACTGATGATATGTCACACCGCCGTTCGATTCGACGTACGGCTCCTCGTAGGCCGCATACGGATCGCCGAAGCGGGCGGACAGCGCCGCCTCGGTGGTCTGCATTTCGGAAATTCCGTCGGTGAGCCAGATCTCGTGCACACGGTCAACCCGGTCCGGATCGGAAAAATCGGTCATCAGGTACGCCGTGCCTGTCACCGTATGCCCGAACAGATCGGCGGTAAAGACGATGTTGCCGTAGCCGTCGATGCTCTCCTGCCCGATGCCGACCTCCGCCGCGGTCCTGCCGATCCATGCGAACGTGTCCGTGACCTCCTTCGCGGCATAGGGCTCCGTGATCCGCTCCGTTGCGGCGGGTTCCGGCTCCTTTGCCGGTTCCTGCGCGTTCGCCGTGCATGCGCAGAGCAGCAGCGCGAGCATGATGGTGATCCGTTTTCGCATAGCTCATTCCTCGCTTTCTTCCTGCATTATACCCGATCCGCGTCCGCGGTTCAACCGTTTTTCGCGCTCACGTTGACCTTTTCGGGGGCGGATGCTATAATCGGGGTATCGAAACAGAGGGTACATACATGAAGGAACCGTTTAAAACCTGGAATGAAGCGATCGAACCGCAAGACAAAGCGGCCATGGCGCGCGCAAAGGCGCGCTGGGACGGGATCGCAAAGCCCCTTGACGGGCTAGGCAAGTTCGAAACCGCGATCATACGCATCGCGGGGCTCTCAGGCAGCGAAGCCGTTTCCATCGGCAAGCGCACGGTCGTCGTGCTCTGCGCCGACAACGGAATCGTCCGAGAGGGCGTGACGCAGACTGACGCGTCCGTAACCGCGACGATGGCAAAGCGCATTTCCGAACACCGCTCCTCCGTCTGCCTGATGGCGGCGACCGCGCGCGCGGACGTGCTTGCGGTCGATCTCGGCATGAACACGCGCGTCGAAGGTGTGCGCGATCTCTCGGTCGCATCCGGTACGCAAAACATAGCGGAAGGCCCGGCGATGACCGAGGCGCAGGCGATGAAAGCGATTGAAAACGGCATCCTGCTCGCAAAGGAGCGTGCGGCTTCGGGCGACCGGATCATCGTTACCGGCGAAATGGGCATCGGCAACACCTCGACCTCTTCCGCGATTGCGGCGGTCCTTTTGGATCTTCCGGTCGAAACCGTCACCGGACGCGGCGCGGGACTTTCGGATGAAGGTCTGCAAAGAAAACGCGCGGCGATCCGGCGCGCAATCGAGGTAAACCGCCCCGATCCCTCCGACGCGTTCGACGTTCTTTATAAGCTCGGCGGGTTCGACCTTGCAGGCATGGTCGGCCTGTATATCGGCGCGGCGATGTACCGCGTGCCGATCCTGATCGACGGGCTGATCAGCTCCGTTGCGGCGCTCGTCGCAAAGCGGCTCGTGCCGAACTGCGTCACCGCCATGCTCGCAAGTCATTGCTCAAAGGAGCCGGTCGCCGAAAACATCCTCGATGAGCTGGGGCTTTCGGCGATCCTGTACGCGGACATGAAGCTCGGCGAAGGCACCGGCGCGGTATGCATGCTGCCGCTCCTTGATATGGCGCTTTCGGTGTACGACGGCTCTGTCTCGTTCTCGGAAACCGGCATCGAACAGTACGTGCCGCAGGGAGGCGGCGCATGCTGATCCTCGTTACCGGCGGATCGGCGTCCGGAAAAAGCGCATACGCGGAATCGCTGTGTCTGCGGTATACGCCGCGGATCTACCTGGCATGCATGCAGCCGTACGGAGAAGAAGGCGAAAAGCGCGTTGCCCGTCACCGCGCCATGCGAAAGGACAAGGGCTTTACTACGGTGGAACGGTATACGGACCTTGCGTCGTTGGTCCTTCCCGCCTGCGCCGCCGTGCTCCTTGAAGACGTCGGCAATCTTGCCGCAAACGAGAT
Organism: Clostridia bacterium; assembly: GCA_017388175.1. Classification (GTDB taxonomy): domain Bacteria; phylum Bacillota; class Clostridia; order Christensenellales; family CAG-138; genus UBA3792. Next base: position 10,525 of record JAFOTD010000012.1, read on the forward strand.
GTTTTTTGAAGAACCCCCGCGCGATCCCGTCCGTGCGGTTTTAAGCGGGATCGACGCGCTGAAAAAGCAATGCGAACGGCTCGTCGTCGTGACCGATGAGATCGGGGCCGACGGAACCGGATACGACCCGGCGACGACCGCCTATCTTCTCGCGCTCGGACGCGTCAACCGCGCGCTTGCCGACCGTGCCGACGCGGTGATCGAAACCGTCGCCGGCATTCCGATTTCCCTGAAAGGAGAACTGCCCGTATGAAGACGCTGTGGACCGCGATCGTGTCCGCCTTTTCGACCTTCTCGGTGCTGCCGACGCCTCGCATCAAATGGGATTCCTACAGCCTCAGAAACGTGCTGTCGGCGCTGCCGCTCATCGGCGTCGTGATCGGCGGATTTTTGTGCCTGTACCTTTGGCTTTCCGAGCTTTTGGCGCTTCCCGCGATCCTTTCCGCCGCGGCGCTGACGGTTCTTCCGATTCTGCTTTCCGGCGGCATTCACATGGACGGGTTCGCGGACGTTGTCGACGCGCTTTCAAGTCACGCCGAACCCGAAAAGAAGCGCGCGATTTTAAAGGATCCGCACTGCGGCGCGTTCGCCGTGATCGGCGTCGGCTGCTATCTTCTTTGCTACTTTGCGCTCTGCGCTGCGCTGCCGCTCGACTGGAGATGGGTCGGGCTTTTGGGGATCACGCACGTTTTATCGCGCGCGATCGGCTCGCTTTTAAGTCTGCTGCCATCCGGTTCGGACAGCGGCATGCAGCGCGCGTTCCGCGATTCCGCGGGTAAAAGCGCCGTCTGGATCCTGCTTTGCTGGGTCGTGCTCGCACTCGGCGGTGCGGCCATGCTGTCGCCGCTCGCGGCGGGCGCCGCGGCGCTTGCCGGCGGGCTTGTTTTCCTTTATATTATGCATATCGCAAAGGAACAGTTCTCCGGCATGTCGGGCGATCTTGCGGGCGCGGGCATTACGCTCTCCGCAATCGCGATGCTTTTGGGGCTGGTGATTTCGGAAAGGATGGCGGCGTTATGGTTCTGATTCTCGGCGGGCTCGGCGCGGGCAAAACGGCGTACGTACGGTCGCTGGGTTACACCGACGCGCAGATTTCGGAGAACATTCTCTCCGATCTGCCGGTGCTCAATCATCTGGAGGCGGCCGTGCGGAACGATCCTTCAAACGCGGACGCGCTTTTGCCGCCGCTTTGCAGGAAGGCGTTCGTCCTCTGCTGCGAGGTCGGCAGCGGCGTAATCCCGATGACGAAAGAGGATCGCGCATACCGCGAGGCGGTCGGAAGACTCTGTATCGCGCTTGCACAGGAAGCGACGGCGGTCGTGCGCGTCGTTTGCGGCATTCCGACGGCGATCAAGGGGGAACTGCCATGCATATCCGACTGATCCGGCACGGGCTTACGGCGGGCAACGCTGCGCGCAGGTACGTCGGCAGCAGCGACGAACCGCTCTGCCCCGAAGGAATAGAAGCCGCGGAACGGCAGAAAAAAGACCTTTCGCTCTCCCGTGTGTTCGTTTCGCCGATGCTTCGCGCACGGCAGACGGCAGCGATCCTCTTCCCGAACGCGGCGCAGACGGTCGTGGACGGTCTCAGGGAGATGAACTTCGGCGCATTCGAGGGCCGCACCGCCGACGAAATGGAACACGACCCCGCCTATCGCGCGTGGGTCGACGATCTCTGCCGCGGCGCGTGTCCCGGCGGCGAATCACAGGCGGAATTCCACGATCGCGTGAAAACCGCGTTTCTCGAAACTGTACAAAAAACCCGCGCGGACGCGACGGTCGTCGCGCACGGCGGGGTGATCATGTCGATTCTCTATCAGTTTGCCCGGCCCGAAAAGGCGTTCTATGAATGGATGATGCCGAATCTCGGAGGCTTCGAGGCCGACTGCGTAACGGATAACGGCGCAACCGTGCTGATCAACGTGCGTCCGCTGCCGGTCCGGTAGCCTTACGATTCGGATTCGTCCGTGTCGAAGCGCTCCTTTGCCTCGAACACGTTTGCAATCGTTTTATAATCGCCGAATACGGTGAGCTTGTCGCCCGCTTCCATGACGGTCCTTGCGCCGGCGGGCTTTGCTTTTTTGCCCGGTTTTTCGATCAGCATCACGAGAATGTTGTGCTCCGGCTTCAGCCCCGTCTGGGACAGCGGCTTATCCCGAAACGCTTCCGGCACGCTGCGCAGCGTCACTTGCGCGATCGAGTCCTCGCCGAGATAGTCTATAAGCAGCACGGCGTTTGCGGTGTCGCGGTGCGTCAGCTTGCCCGCAATCCGCTCGATGATACGGTCGCCCCACGCGCGCACTTTCGGCACACGCATGAACGTGATGATAATGACCGCAACGAGAAGCGGAATCAGAATGCTGAACAGGTTCGACGCCTCGGTCAGCTTGATCGAGAGAAACACGTTGATCAGCATGGATACGATCGTGATGTTGAATACGTATCCGAACAGCATCGTGATCCGCGCAAGCCGTCTTCTCGACCGGTTCGTTAAGAGCAGCTCGCTCTCGTGCGTGGTGAAGCCGCAGCCGGTCAAAAGGGAAATGACCTGAAACCGCGCCTTTTCATCCGGCAGCCCCGTAAAGCGGAACAGCATGGCAATCAGCTCGGAGACGATCCAGTATACGAGGATGATCAGCGAAAACAACGTAAATGCAAGATAGATATTCATGACGCCTGCCCCTTCTGCGTGATTCGCGCGATGACGGCTTACGCTTCGGCTCGCCTTGCTGCGCGTTCCGCTTTCCGCAGCCGTTTCTGATACATGCCCGCTTATCACTTGCTGTTTCCTATTTATATTAATTGTATCACATTTTCAGCGGACCGTCTACCCGTCCGTTTTACAATTCATACTTTGTATACAGGAAAAGACGGCCTGCCGGAGAAGGGGCGCGCCCTTTCCGGCAGACCGTATGCGCTTACGCGGCAGGGAATGCGTTCATCAGCATCGCGAAGCCCTTCGTGCCGAGGCTGTACAGGATTTCGCTGCGCAGATCCTGATACGCGGGATCGGCGCGGTTATACAGCCTTGCGCGTTCCTCCGGCTTCATCCGGGCGATCATGTTGGCCGCCATCTGATAGTCCGTCCTCGGAATGTCCGCCTTTTCACGGTCTTTGACAAGCGTCCGCAGGATCGACTCGCGTCCGTCTTCGGTATCGTCCGCCGCGGCGGAGGAAGCGCGTCCGCCGCCACGCGATGCCGCCTGCGAAAGATACGTGCGGTACAGCGCCTGTGCAGCGCTCATCGCCTGCTCACGCGCATGGTTGATCTGCTCCGCGTTGAACTGATCAACCTCGATCTTCATCTGCTGCTGCTCCTTCATCGCATCATACAGATGTCCGGCGAGCGTGGATGCGTAATCGCTTTCGAGCAGATCGACGTCGCGGGATTCGCTCTGCATCTGCCGTTCCTTGACGTCCGAAAGATAGGTGCTCTGCCCCATCCCGCGCGACCACGCGTCCGCGTCAAGCTCGGCGTTGATGCGTCCCGTCTGCTCGCGGCGGGCCGAGATCGCCTGTTCATAAGCCGGACGGATCCAGTTTCGGATCGTCTCGGAAAGCGTCGCTTCGTCCAGCGGGGTAAATTCCACCGTCTCCGGAAGATACTTCTTCAGCATCTCCGAAAACAGCGATTCCATCGACGGAATCGCGGGCTGCGCGGCCGCGCCGCTCCCTCCGCCCGTTCCTCCCGTTCCGCCCGTTCCGCCCGTTCCGCCCGTTCCGGGTTTTCTGCCGCCGCTTGCGGAAGCGGGCTTGCTCGTTTCCTTCTGCGTACGGGGTTTCGGGATACGGATCGGCGGGGTGTATACACGAATAGGTGGTTTAAAGATCATTGTTTTCTCCTTCCGTATGATCGGCAAACGCCGATTCGAGTTCCAGAAGCTTGTTAAAAAGCAGCTCCAGGTTTTGGTTCAGATTGTTCTCGTTCTGCGCGACGCTGCTGTCGTATGCGTCCCGGTCGTCGTCATGGGACGGCATACGTCCGAAGTAAACCGGAAACAGCGCCTGCATGCCTGTCGGTGTGTATGCCATTGGGTCCTCCTTTATTCGGGTCTGCGCTGCGAATCGTACAGCAGCGTGACCGGCGCATCGAGCGTAAACGCGGCGCCGCCGACGTTGGAAAACCGCAGCCGGAACACACGCCCGAGCGCGCGCAGCGGTATCTCGGTGACGCTGTTCGGCACGGACGAAAGCAGCACGCTCGTTTCATAACTGCCCCCGTCGGCGTCGACGCGCACGCGAATCCTGCCGGTCCCGCACACGGTCAGACGCAGCAGCGTTTTGTTCGTGTCCTTTCTGCCGAGGTCCCAAAGCGGCGTCTGCCAGTGCGCGTTGATGCAGTCGCCGTCATAGGTGCTGTTGCCGTCGAACGTGACGAACTTCCCTCCGCCGGTCAGCGCGTGCAGCGCGCCGTGAACGGTGCAGAAGTCGACGATCGTGAAACCGTTTCTGAGCATATACCGGTCGCGCAGCACGTCGTATTCGATCACGGTATCGTTGTACGGCGCGCCGTAACGCACACGAATCGCAAAGTACAGCGTATCGTCGCAGGCGGCGGCGCGCACGCCGTTCAGGTTCGCCGTCTTCAGAAGCGGCTCGAGCGCGCGAAACGCGGCGCTCCTGCGCACGGTCTGTCCGTCATAGAAGCAAAGCCCGCCGTCCGTCAGAAAGAACAGCCGGTCCGCATAGCGGACGCAGGCGGTATGAATCGGCTGACGGAATGCCGCGTCGACGGAAACGATGCGGTAATTCGAAGGCCTGTCGCCGAGCAAACGGTAAAGCGAATCGCGCTTGAAGATCAGAAGCTGATTCGACAGTGCAAAGATCCCCGTGATCGGGTCGTCGTCCACGCCGACGTCGACGAAGCCCCCGGAGACGTTTTCGCTCGACGCGTCGCTTCGCCAGTCGTCGATCGTGCGGCCGCCGCCCGGCGCCTTGCTCCAGTACAGACGGCTCGGCGCGCGCGGATCGCCCGCCGCAAACAGCCGCCCGAAGTACAGCTCGACGAAGCTGACCGTCCTGTCCGACAGCTTTTCCTCGCTGCCGAATACGTCAATCAGGCCGGTTTCCGAATCGAACGCGATCATCGGCTCGGTTCCGCACGCGATCAGCAGGCGGTCCGCCGTTCCGACACGCGCTTTCAGAAAGTCCATTCGTTCGCCTGTCACGCCGCGCTCAAACTGATACAGCGGACTCCAGATACCGAGACCGGCGTCGTACAGAAACAGCATGTCCTGCGAAACGGCGAAATACCGGTTTCCATGCTCGGTCGCGTATACGTACATCCGTTCGAACGGCGTATCCGCTTCGACAAGCGCAGGCATCACCCGCGTAAAGCCGCCCGCTAAAGCCAGCGCGCCGGTGCGCGTGTCGACGTTGTATGCATCCGGGCTCATGTCAGGCTTCATCAAGCCTTCGCACAGATCCATGCGCACGCCGGAAAACGACGGAAGCGTTGCGTTCTGATAGGCCATAGCGCGCTCCTTTCTACCACCGATTGGTGATCCGGTAATCGGTCGGCTCGTCAAATTCGAGCTTCAGTCTGCGTTTCTGCGTTTCATACAGCGACAGCGCGGCGGACGCGTGGTTCATACCCGGCGCGTCGTTGTGCATCGAAAACCGGCCGGTCATGTACAGCACGATCAGCGGATGGCACGCCGCGGGCAGGGCGGGCTCGTCGTCATCTTCAATCAGCGGTTCGGGCGCATACCGGTACACGACGGTCATCGTACCGTCCGGCACGCCCGGGACGCGCAGCGTGTTCGTGTCCGCGCCGAAAAAGAACGGAATTCGCATGCCGCAGCGCTCAACGCCGAGCAACTTATTGACCGCATGCGGCAGCGCGGTCAGATCGATCGAGCCGTTCACGATCGGCAGCGGATCGCGGCGCCACGGTCGAAACGTTTCAAAAAGGTCGTTTATCGCCTCGTTCGCAAAACGGAGCAGTTTCTCCTTCCATAGCGGCAGCGCGGCTGTGTCGGCAGGATGATCCAGTTCCGCAAGCGCGCTTTGTATCAATTCCGCCGCCGTCATCGTACGCCACCGATCCTTCTGCCGCCGTTCTTTGCGAAGCTTTCGACGGCCCGCGCGCTTTCCTTCACCGTCTTGCGGCTCTCTTCGATCACCTTCGCGACGTTCTCGGGAATCTCCACCACCGTGTCGGTCGGGATACGAAAGCTGACGCCGTTCAGCGCGCCCTCCAGGAACGCGCCCGTGCCGTCGGACGGAACGTAAACCGAAACGGTCTTTTTGCGTACGGCCTCCTTGCTTTCGGAAGCCGTTTGTTTCTTTGCAGTCATAATCTCTCTCCTTTCAGAAGATCGGGGGAAGGGAATTCCCTCCCCCCGTCGGGTGCGTCAGTCGGAGACGCAATGCTCGATCCGCACGATCCAGAGCGGATTCAGCACCTTCGCGGTATAGGCCGCGACCTTTGCGCCGACCGTCGCGCGCTGATTCAGCGGATCGCCGCTGCCTTCGCTGCCGTGCGGTTTGATGATCGTTTCCATCGTGCCGGAACCGTCGACGTCGATCACGCCGTACGCGTCCGCCCCGAATACCAGCGTCACGTGGACGTCCGTGCCGCGGCCGGTTTCATCAACCTGTCCCACGTCGTTCGTATAGAACGCGTTCGAGGAGTAATACTTTTCGGAGCCTTCATAGACGAGCGTGTTCGTCCCTTCGTCGTACGAAACGATATCCAGAATGTCCTCGCTGTAGAAAATGCAGTTCCCGGGCGTTTTGAGATAGCGCACCTGCTCTTCCGTCGGCTGCTCCGCAAACGTGACGGTGTTCGTTTCGGTCGGCGCGTTTCTGTTCGGATGCAGATAGATCGTCTGCCGCAGCACCTTCGCTTCGGTCGATTCGACGAACACGACGCCGAACAGACGGCCGATTTCGCCGGAATAGATCTGCTCCGCGTTGCTGTACTTAGAAACGTCCTGCCAGAGCGGGTCGTTCTGCAGATCGTACGTCGCGTCGGGCGAGCAGATGCAGACATAGTGCGGGCGGCGGACGGAACCGTCGGTCGCTTCCACGAACATGCGCGCCTTGTTCTTCTTCAGCGTACGGACCGCCTTTCGGATCTCGTCCACGGTCAGCACGTCCGTCTTGGTAAGCTCCATGCGCTGTTCTTTGCCGTTGGCGTACTGGACGTTGGTGGTCGCGCACATCGCGTCGCGCGTGACCCATTCGATCACGGTGCCGAGCTGTTCGCCGAGGAGCTCTGCGGAATCCGCGAGCACCTCGTCGTACGCGGTCAGATCCAGAAGATCGCTGACCTCGACGTAAGCGCCGTACTGACTGACCTCCGCCTCGACCTTCGACTGCGTCAGCGACTGACCGGTCGGCGTCACGCCCTCCACGAGCGTCAGCGCGTCGACGTCGGGCGTAAAGAGATCGTACTTGCGGAACTCCACGCGCTTGCCGCCGTGCCGCGGGATGCTGCGCTTCTGGCCGAAGCTTGCGTGCACAAGGCGCGTCTTTGCGGTTTCCAGAAGCTTTTTGTCATAGAACTGCTTGTTGAAATACGCGTTGTTGACGGTATTCAGAGTGGTATTGATTGCCATAAGATCCTCCTCAGATATGGATTCGTTTGCCGTTATGCGCGGCGTTTCTGTACTGCTGTTCGAGCGCGGAAAACGCTTCCTTCGACATTGCCATGTAATCCGGCGCGGGCGCGACCGCACGGTCGGTACGCTGGGATTTCGGAAGCGCGCCGCGGCTTCTCGCGCGTTCGCTCATGCGCGTTTTCACGCTGTTCTCGGCGTCGTCGGCGCGCCGTTCCGCCGCATAGATGCGCACGGCCGCCTTCGGCTCAAATTCCTGCAAAAGTGCGGCAAACGCGCGATCCTGCACCGCCGTTTCGAGGTCAAAGCCCTCCGGCAGCTCGCCGTTGCTCTCCATCTCCACGAGCGCCTGCGCCGCTTCGATGAAGGGGTTTTCCGCTTCGTTGCTTTCCGCTTCGTCCGAAACGGGTTCCGGTTTCTTTTTGAAGATCATAATGTCCCTCCGATTCTTTTCTTTTTCATTCGTTCGGGAAACAGCGGCTCTTCCTCCGCCGCCTCCTTCATGTGCTTCAGCACCTGTTCCTTTCCCTCAAAGACCATCAGCGGGATCGCCTGTTCCTTCGTGATCGCGCCGATGGAAAGCAGATTCATGATCAGCTCGTTCTGCGCCGCGCTCGCAAAGCGGTTTCGTTTCACCGCTTTGATCGAGATCAGAAACTCGATCGGCAGCCGCACGCCGCCCGGCGCTTCTTTGCTCAGCATCTCGCTGTCGAAAAAGACCTCTTTCGGCTCGCCGTCGACGGTGATCGTCACCGGACGCAGGTAGCAGTTGAACTCGCGCTCCGTTTCGATCTCGAGCCGTACCGCCTCGCGAAACGCCTCGTGGAGCTGATCCGACGCCTGCCTTGCGCGCTTGGTGCTCATCTCCTGCAGCGCTTCGATGGCGCGCGCCGCGGTCACGCCGCCCGGCGCCGCCCCGCGCGAGGAATCGTTCGCGCCGCTCTCCTCCTTGATGTCCTCGCGGATCGAGCGGATATAGGAAAGCAGGTAGTTCGGCAGCGGCGCGGTCGTCATCCACGTTACGCCGTTCAGGTTCTCTCCGGTGTGCACGTCCTTGGACCAGTCCCTGAGATCGTCCGGATCAAATCCCGACGCGTCGGTCACGAGCAGCTTGTTGCGCGAGGCTAAGAATGCGTTTTTCAGCACGAGCTGGTCGAGCTTGTCCGCGTAAAGCTGCTGCGTGCCGAACAAATCGACGACGCCGAAGCCCAGCGCGCTGCCCTTTCGCGGGTACAGCGTCGTCAGCACGAACGGGTAGCGGCCGTGCGCAAAGTAGCCCTCGGGCTTCACGTCGCGGCTGTCCTCGAGCACCACGCCGTTGCACAAAAGCGCCATGTGCACGCGGTACGCGTCCTCCGCCGCGTCGTACTCGCGCCGCCAGTATTCAAGAAGCAGCGCCGCGTTTTTCGGATCGGGCGAGAGAATTTCGTCGGTGATCAGCTCCGCCGCGTCCGACGGACGCGATTCGATCAGCGGATAAACGTCGGGATAGTGTGTCATGATCCACGTCTTCGAACGCAGCGCAAGCTTGAACACGGCGCGGCCGTCCTGGAGATCGGTGACGAGCGGGTCGATGAGGATGCTGCGGATGTCGGCGTGGCGGATGAACGCGCCTCCCAATCCCCCGTTTGCCTCGCTGTCGTAGCCGACCTCCTGCACGCAGTAGCCGCCGACGAGCAGGTCGTGGATCAGCTTGCGGTACTCGACCGGGTACGCGCTCGCGTCGTGGTTACGGCGGATAACCGCGTCGATGACGCGCGCTGCGAACGAATCCGCCGCGCTTTCGGGCGTAATGACCGCTTCCGGCGCCTGATCCGCAAGGTCGGCGGACACGTTTTCGATCGTTGACTGCAGAATCGGCGTGACCGGGCGCGGCTCGTTGGGATCGGTTACGGGCACGTCATACCAATGCTCCCCGCGATACATCCGCTCGTTGTGCTCCTGACGCCGCCACTCGTTCGCATACGCGTTGCGAAACTCGTTGAACAGCGCAGTCGCTTCTTCGGCCAACCGCCGTTTGGTTTCGGATTGTCTTGGTTTCATATCGGTTCCTTTCCATTTCAATTCATGTTGCTCCCAGTAGGGGAATATCACGCCGCGCGGCATATCGTGTCCGGCAGGGACATATCGTGCCGTAAGGCATATCGTGAAAAACCCGGGCGATATGCGGCTGTGCCGCGCGATATGTTTGTGTAAACACGATATACGGCTGTCGCCGCACGATATGCTGCCGGCAGAACGCCGACAGCGCAGTCCGGCGTCACAACCCGCGAAATCCGGGACTTGCCGTCGGCGCGCCCGACAGCGGATCGTACCGGTACACACGCTTTTGCTTCTGCTCCGGCGCGGGACGCGGCCGCGACATCAGCCCGTAGCGCAGCGCCTCCGGCGCGTGGTCCTCGCAGTTGTCGGAAACGTCCTCGCAGTCATGCGCGTCGAAGGTCAGCACGGGCAGCGTACGGATGAGATTGCGGCACGTCTCGAAGATCCTGAGCTCCGGTGTTCCGTCCGGGGAAACGGCAAGCGCTTCGCGAACGCGCTGCCAGCCCGGGACGCGGGCATTATCAGCAGGAATGAGCGGCACGCCGTTGTGCGAAAAGACCTCGGCGATGCTCTCGCCCTCCGCGCCCTTTAACCCCCGCTGCTGCCACGCGTCCGGCGAAGCGACCGTGTATGCGATGCGCTCGCCCGAAGACAGCTCTCCGACGCGCTTTGCGATCTCGCTCGACAGCGTTTTTCTGAGGTACAGCTCGCGATAGACGTATAGCTTCCCCTCCGGCGCGACGGCAAACCACAGTACGCAGCACGGGTCGTTGTATCCCCAATCCATTGCGCGGAAGCGCTTCCACTCCATCGGGAGCCTCGTTGGATGCACGACGTGCAGGCTGCGGTTGAATTCCTGAAAAAACTGCCCCTCCAGAACGTCCCAATCGCCGTCAAGGTACGCCTTTCTGAGATGATCGGGCAGGTTTTCAAGCGTTTCAAGGTACTGCGGATTCGTCCGGAGCAAAACCGGATTGTCGGTGACGCGCGCCGGAATGAACACGTAATCTTCCTGCCGTTCGCTGTTGCGGTAGTCGCGGTCGATAAACAGCCGCTTGACCCATGCGTGCCCCACGCCGCCGGGGTTGCAGGTGTAGTACATGCGCGGCTTAAAATCCGTACGCACCGAGCGGTTGCAGGTGGTCAGAAACTGCATCTGCGATTCGGAAAAGTGCGTCGCCTCCTCCAGTCCGATCACGTCGTACTCCTGCCCCTGATACTGGAACACGTCCGCCTCGCGGTCGCAGTAGCCGAGCTTCAGACGGCTGCCGTTCGGGAACAGAAACGCGCGCTGCGTGGCGTGGTACGGCACGGCGGGGGTGAGCTCCCGCTGCAGCGGGAGCAGGTGGTTTTCGGTAAGTTCCGGCAGCGTGCGCCGAAGCAGCAGAAGTCTGAGGCCCGGATAGCGAAAGGCGAGAAGCACGAATTTGCGGCGCATGGCCCACGACTTGCCGCCGCCGCGCGCGCCGCCGTAAGCAACGTGCCGGGCGGACGCGAGGAAGAACTGCTCCTGTTTCGGGTTCGGCGTGCCCTCTAAATGCAGAATCATTTCGAATACCTCCCGGCCGCGTCGTCCAGAACGATCTGAAGCTTGCCGTCCGATTGCTGCGCCGCTTCGGAGAACCCCATCGAGCGCAGCGCCTCCAGCGCCGGCTGATAGCTTAGCTCGCCGAGCAGCGCCCGCTCGAGCGTGTAGGCGGCAATCTTCAGGACCGCGTCGCGCAGAATCGCACGCTCCTTTGAGCGCGCTCCGGCATGAAACGCCGCAAGCACTTCCTCCGGCGTCAGCGCCACCGCCCGCGCAAGGCCGAACAGGGTGTAGGGGATCTGTCTCTCTTCCGTTGCCCCGTTTTTCAGCTCGCGACGCTCGCGCGTTGCGTCGCAGGCTGCAAAATACGCCCCGATCGCGCGGTCCATTTGTTCCGATTTCCGACTCATCTTGTGCCTCCCGTCTTTCGCTGCACACAGCATACAACAAAACGACCCCCAAAAATTACACACTTTTTTTCACATTTCAGGGTATAAAAAAAGACCCTCCGAAGAGGGTCCCGGGCTGTCGGTTCAATGGGGTCAGACCGTTTGCGGCGATCCGTTATCATACTGTTCGGGTCGGATGAAAAGGCAAAATCCTGCCTTTTCTTTCCATTATTTTCCCGCAAACGATCCGCGTTACTGCGGTTTGTATTCGCCGAAGGTGACGGTTACCGTCATGCGGCTCCCGTCGCGGCGGATCGTCAGGACGGCGGAATCGCCCGCGTTGTAAGACGCGATCGCGTCGGTCAGATCGTCGTTCGAGGAGATCGTTCTTCCGTCGACCTCAAGAATCAGGTCGCCTGCCGTAAGCCCCGCTTTTGCCGCAGCGCTGCCGCTTACGACGTCCGCGATCTGCACGCAGCGCGTGCCGCTGTAATAATAGCCGTTGGAAAGGGTGACGTTCTGCGTGTACACGCCGAGATACGCACGCCCTGTGACGTAGCCGTACTGCAGGAGGTCGTTGATCTCGTTGATCACGCTGTTGACCGGGATCGCAAATCCGAGGCCCTCGGCGCTGGTGTCGGACACCTTCGCATTGACGATGCCGATGAGTCTCCCCGACGCGTTAAAGAGCCCGCCGCCCGAGTTGCCCGGGCTGATGGCCGCGTCGGTCTGGATCAGCTCCATCTCCGCGCCGTCGACCGTGATGCTGCGCTTGACCGCCGAGATGATGCCGCCGGTCGCCGTGCCGCGCAGCTCGCCCAGCGGGTTGCCGATTGCGATAACGTCCTCGCCGACGGTCAGCATGTCGCTGTCGCCGAGCTTGGCGGGAACGAGGTCCTTCGCCTCGATCTTGATGATCGCAAGGTCGTTGCGGCTGTCCGCGCCGATCAGCGTCGCCGGATAGGACGCGTCGTCGGAAAGCGTGACGGTGATCGACTTCGCGCCGTCCACGACGTGCGCGCAGGTGGCGATGTATCCGTCGGCGGTCAGAATGACGCCGCTGCCGCTGCCCTGCTGCTCATAGGTCTGCGCGCGTCCCCAGTAGGATGACGTGACCTCAAACGTCGCGTCGATGCCCACGACGCTCGGCGCCGCAAGCTCCACGACCTGCGCGCGCGTATACTGCCCGTCATAGGCAAACCCTGCGGACGCGGCCGCCGGTTCCGTCGTAACCTGCTCCGTCGTACCGATGACGGGCGCTGCCGACGCTGTTTCCCGAATCTCCGCCTTGGCGGTCTTCGTATTCTGCAAGGAACCGTTCATCAGAAGCACGCCCGCGAACAGCCCGATTACGACGGCCATCGCCGTGCACGCGATCAGCACCGCGCCGCCGAAGCCGCGCCGTTTTTGTTTCGGTTCATACTCATATCCGTTGAATTCCATTCGATAAACCTCCTGCTTATCGTTTTTCGATGGTTTCATTGTACCGCCGGAATGTGGAGAAAATTTGTCTGAAATACGGCGATTTGCGAACAATTCCGTGACGAAAATGAAAATGCGGCGATTGTTAAAAAGATGTAAGATTTCGTTTGGGACGGTTGACGAAACGCACGCGCCGCCGTAAAATGGGAACATGAAAACGTCAAAAGCCATTTTAAACTGGATCGTTGCCGTGCTGAAGGGCACGCTGGTCGGTCTTGCCATCGTCATCCCCGGGGTCTCCGGCGGGTCGATGCTTTTAACCATCGGCGTTTACGAGGACGCCGTCTCCATCACCTCGAAGGACAAAGCCCGCCGCCGCGCGGCCATTAAAAAGCTGATCCCGTACGCGATCGGCATCGTGCTCGGCGTGGTCGCGCTGTCGTTCGTGGTTACGTGGCTGCTCGCGAATTTCGAGTTTCTTACGATCCTGCTCTTCTCGGGACTGATCCTGGGCTCGCTTCCGATGCTCTTCAAAAAGATCAAGGGCAAAAAGGTCAAGCCGGGCTACATTCTCGTCGCGCTCGTGATGATCGTGCTGATGGTGCTGCTGCCGTATCTCAACGACACCACGACCGAGACGTTCAAAAAGCTCGGCGCCGGCGATACGCTGTCCGTTGGCGAGCGCATCGTGCTTGCGGACGCCGCCGGCGGCGATACGCTGACGGTGAAAAACGGAGACGAAGCGTACGCCGTGTGGGAATTGAAGAGCGCCGGCGGCACGTTCGGCAAGCCCGAAGACGGGTATAAACTCAGAAGCAGCGCGGACAAGAACGTGTTTTATACGCTTTCCGGCGCGGACGTATTCGACCTCGCGATCAGCGAGGACGGCATGCTGACCCTCACGGCGCGCGAAACCGGCAAGACGCAGACGGCTGCGGGCTATCGCGCGGCGGACGCGCTGAACAACGGCGTGGTAAGCGCGCTGCTTTCGCTGCTGCTTGGCTTTATCGCGGCGGGCACGATGATCATCCCGGGCATTTCCGGCTCGATGGTGCTGCTCGTGCTGGGGTTCTACAACAGCGTTATGACGCATTTGAAGAGCTTCGTGGTCTGCCTGTTTACGATGAACTTTGCCCGGATGGGCGGACATCTTCTGGTGCTCGTTCCGTTCGGCGTCGGCATCATTTTAGGCCTTCTGATCGTTTCGAAGGCGATCCGCTGGCTTTTAGACAAGCACCCGACCCCCACCTATTACGGCATTCTTGCGCTGATGCTTGCCTCGCCGTACGCGATCTTTTTGAAGGCGAAATGCTTCGGCCCTGCTTTTTCGCAGAATCTGGCGCAGTGGTGGTTCATCCCCGCCGCTGTTCTCTGCCTCGCTCTGGGGTTTGTCGCATCCTTCTATATGTCCAGAAAAGAAAAGTAAGCTGTCGGTTCAAAGCCGTCCTTCCGCCGCGGAGGGACGGCTTTTTTGTCGATTGACTTTTTCGGTCCCGTCATATATACTTGTATCGGAATCCAAAATTCGGAGGATCAATCATTTATGAAAAAAATTCCTGTTCTTTTACTTGCAATTCTGATGGTTCTGTCCCTCGCGGCCTGCACGGGAACGGTGGACGCATCCGAGCCCGCGTCTAAGGAGAACCCGCTGAAGGCGATCGCCGGCACCTGGACGGTCGAAAGCATCAATGCCGCCGGCAAATCGCTTGCGCAGAAGGAAATCGAACGGTACGGTCTCGACCTCGTCATCACGCTGAAGAGCGACGGCACCGGCTCCATCGCAACCCCTTCCAACCTGAAGTTCACCGCGACGATCAGCTATACCGAATCTTCCGCAAAATATCTCGACACGGAAATTCCCTTCACCTTTGACGGCAACAGCCATATTTCGCTGGATTACACCATGAGCAATATGACGTTCTCGATCAATCTGGTCAAGATCGCGCCCGAAGAAGATCCGCGCGCGGGCATGTGGACGGTCGGCAGCGTCAAAGTCTCCGGCAAAGATCTTTCCCTTGAAGAGATCACCGATGCAGGGCTGTACCTCGTCGCCGTTCTGTACAGCGACGGAACCGGCATCGTGACCTCCCCCGTCTACTCCGGCTTCAGAGAAGAAATCACCTTCACCGACAACACCGTCGTTTACCGTGGCACAGAGATCCCGTACACGTTTGACGGCAACACGATTGCGTTCGATTACACCATGAGCGGCATGACGTTCACGGTCACGCTGATCAAAAAATAATCATACAAAACGAAGCGCCCGCCGCAAAACGCAGGCGCTTATTTCATAAACAAGGAGGACTTTATCTATGAAAAAATACCTTGCCATCCTGCTTGCTGTGCTGATGGCTCTGACGCTGTTCGCGTGCAACAAAGCGCTGAGCAAGGACGATTCCGAGCCGTCGAAAGCGCCGGTCGATCCCGCGACCGCGCTGAAGGAAGCGTATGAAAAGACGCAGCTTGTGAAATCCCAGCACATGGATATGAACTGCGACATTTTCATCGTCATGCGCATGCCGTCCTACAGCACGGAGCAGAACATGGAAATCAGCTACAATATTTCGACCGACATGCAGAAGGATCCCTCTCTCATTAAGATGGAGGGCACCCTCAACGCGATGGGCAAGACCGTCGACTACCTGTATTACGGGGAAGAGATTGACGGGACCATGCTCGCCTATGCTTCGCTCGACGGCGGAAAAACATGGACGCCCAAAGCAACCGACATCTCCGGCATCGCCGATCAGGCGAACTCTATGAATTCCTGGATCCTCAACGCGGAATCGGCGGAGCTGGTCGGCACCGAGACCGTGCTCGGCACGGAAACGACCGTGTATACCTGCCAAATCCCGGGCAGCACTTTCGCGCAGAGCAACAATATGCTTTCCACGCTCGGCGCCGGAATTGACGCTTCTCTGATAGAGGACATGAAACCCGTTCCCGCAACCATCTGGATCGATAACGAAACCGGGCTGATCCTGCGGATCCGGATCGACATGGTCGAATACATGCGGACCATCTTCGAACGCGCCATGCAGGAACAAATGGCCGAAGCCGGCCAGTCCGTCGACTTGGACGTTCAGCGCGCATCTCTCGACGTCACGTCGTCGCAGTTCGATTCGATCGCTCCGATCGTGATCCCCGAGGAAGCGAAGGCGGCGTCCGCGCCCGACTCCGGCAGTCTCATCGGCACGTGGGAGCTTTTTGACGGCGAAGGCGAAGAATCGCAGCAAACCGTGCAGATGCTGCTCGCGTTCGGCATGACTATGGA
This sequence comes from Clostridia bacterium, assembly GCA_017388175.1. Lineage (GTDB taxonomy): Bacteria > Bacillota > Clostridia > Christensenellales > CAG-138 > UBA3792. The sequence continues at coordinate 26,745 of JAFOTD010000012.1, forward strand.
AATGACGTTCAACGAGGATGGTACCGGCGCGATATCGACCTCCTATTCGGGCGAAACCGAGACGGAGGAATTCGGGTATACGGTCGAAGGCGATCAGCTTTCGGTCGACGGCGATTCCATGCCATACCGTATCGAGAACGGCAATCTGTACATCTCCATTGATACGGATACGCTGATCTTCCGCAGAAAATAAGACGAAACCGAGGAGGGTGTTCGGAAACGCCGTTTCCGAACACTTTTTTTCTGCGTTTTTCCGAACATTCCCATTTCTATCGGTTCCGGGAGCGTTTCATAGCGAAATGATTGACAAGCCGCGGCGGGCGTGATATAATTTTGACGCTTATTAAAGCAAAATTTCAGGAGGTAATGAATTTATGAAAAAAACGATTGCAATTCTGTTGGTCGCACTGATGGCGCTGACGCTGTTCGCGGCTTGCGGCAGCAAGACAGACAACGATAATTCCGACAAGAACGACGCGGGCGAACCCGCCAAGAGCGATCCCACGCCTGTTCCGGATCCCAATGCGGAGCTTTACGGTACCTGGGCAGTAGATTTCGCGTCGATGATGAGCGAAGAGGAGAAAGCCGCAATGGAGGCGATGGGTGTGTCCCTCGACCAGCTCAAGATGGAGTTTACCTTCAACGCGGACGGCACCGGCAAAGCAGTCATGGAGATGATGGGCGAAAGCGAAAACGCGGATTTCACCTATACCGTGAAGGACGGCAAGCTTGAAATGACGATGACCGTCGACGGTGAAACCAACACGCAGACCACGGATTACACGCTCGACGGCGACACGCTGACGATGACCGTGGAAGACGAAACCATGACCTTCAAGCGCAAATAAGGTTTGTGACAGCAAAGAGGAGCGGCAACGCTCCTTTTTTGTTGACGGAATCCGGCAGGGCTGATATACTGATGCTGCTGTTAAAGCAAAATTTCAGGAGAAAATGTATTTATGAAAAAGACGATTGCAATTCTGTTGGTCGCACTGATGGCACTGACGCTGTTCGCGGCTTGCGGCAGCAAGACAGACAACGATAATTCCGACAAGAACGACGCGGGCGAACCCGCCAAGAGCGATCCCACGCCTGTTCCGGATCCCAATGCGGAGCTTTACGGCACCTGGACGCTGGCCGGCGGCGAAGGCGAAGATGCTGAGCAAGCCGTCGCTATGATGATGGCGTTCGGCATGACGATGACCTTCACGTTTAACGAGGACGGCACGGGCTCCGAGGATGCTTCGTTCCGGGACGAAACGCAGAGCGTTCCTTTCACCTATACGGCTGAAAACGGCAAACTCACGATGGTTCCGCAGGTCGAAGATCAGGAGACCTCCGAGTCCGACTATCGCATCGAAGACGGAAAGCTGTACCTGACCGTCGACGATCAGGCGCTGATCTTTACCAAGAAATAAGAACCGATAAAATGTTGATAAAGGAGCGGCAACGCTCCTTTTTTGTTGACAGAATCCGGCAGGGCTGATATACTGTTGTTGCTGTTAAAGCAAAATTTCAGGAGGTAATGAATTTATGAAAAAAACGATTGCGATCCTGCTGGTTGCAGTTATGGCGCTGACGCTGTTCGCAGCATGCGGCAAAAAAGGCGCGGGCGATGGAAAGAACCTTGCTGATCAGATCATCGGCGACTGGAAAGTTGAATCCGTTTCCGGCGATGTGGAAGGCGTAGAGATGTTCCAGATGGTTCTCGAATCCGGCTCAGTCGAATTCACGTTCAAAGACAACGGTGAGTACAACCTGTACATGAGCTTCATGGGTCAGGAACAGAATAACCCCGGCACGTATAAAGTGGAAGGCGACAAGATGATCATGGACGACGGCGAGCCTACGCCCTTCTCGATCGACGGCAACAAGCTGACGGTCACGGTCGATGGTGCAAGCATGGTTATGGTAAGAAAATAATTGCTTTGTCAAGCAAAAGGAGCGGCAACGCTCCTTTTTTCGTACCTGATTGTCTGTTTTTGTCGGATTGACAAAAACCGCCCGGGCTGTTATACTGTAACCGCTTTTTAAGCGAAAAATTCAGGAGGAGCACAAAAATGAAGAAAGCACTTGCTCTTTTGCTGGTTGCTGTGATGGCGCTGACGCTGTTTGCGGCATGCGGCAAGAAGGTCGATCCCGAAGCCATTCTGGGCACGTGGAAGGTGGAATCCATCGAAGGTAAAGACGAGGCCAACGAACAATTGAAGTCGCTTATCGGAATGGGCGCGGAGCTGCTCTTTATTTTCGATGAGGACGGCACGTATGAATTCAAAGCCACGTTTATGGGAAAAGAGCAGGTTATTGAATCCGGAACGTATAAATTGAAGAACGACCGGCTCTCTTTAAGCAGTATGGACGGATCTACCAAAGTTACGGTAAAGGATGAGACGCATCTGCAGTTTAAGGGCGATGACCTTACCATGAATCTCACGAAGAAATAAGCATGAACGGACGAAAGGAGCGGCGACGCTCCTTTTTTATGTCCGTTGACAAATCCCGCAGCTTCTCTTATACTGATTCCGAAATCACACAGGGAGGTTCCTCCATGAAAAAGATCGCTGCGATCCTGTTGATCGCCGTATTGACGCTCGGTA
>JAFOTD010000047.1 GCA_017388175.1 Clostridia bacterium
CATCGTCATCAAGATCCAGGGCGGCGGCATCCGCAAGTCCTTTACCGTTCGCCGTATGTCCTACGGCATCGGCGTCGAGCGTACCTTCCCGTACCACAGCCCGCGCATCGGCCGCATCGAAGTGGTCCGTCACGGCGTTGTGCGCAGAGCGAAGCTCTTCTACCTCCGCGACAGAAGCGGCAAGGCGGCAAAGATCCGCGAGCGCATCGACGAGAAGAAATAAGTTTGCAAACAAAAAAACCTCCGGAAGACCGGAGGTTTTTTATATGCTTGCAGGTTAAGGAAGGGGTGTGACGCCGAGGTTCCATGCGGCGGTTTCGCACTCGCTGAAGGCGTTGCTGCCGCGCGTAATCACCGTGCCGTCCGAGAGGAGAACGGCGCAATGCGTGCCGCCCGCAGCGATGGCGACCGCGCCGGAAAGATCGGAAAAGTCGATCGCGTCGCGGGAACGGAACCAGTGCGCGAGCACGCGCCCGTCCTTATCCAGCGCGAGATAGCCGGTGCCGGAAGCGGAAATCGCAACGAGATCCGTCCATGCGGGAGGAGTTTCGTTTGCGCCGCAGAGCGTTCCGTCCGCCGAAAGTCCGATGCAGTAGCCCGTGGAGACGTCGATCGCAACGCAATCGCGCATCGTTTCGCTGCGCATCGCGGCGTGCGAAGACAGAACCTGTCCGCTCGCGGTGACGGCGCAGACCGCGTAGCTGCCGCCGCCGAGCACGGTGATACCGCGCCAGCCGGACAGCGTTTCATAGTCCTGAAATCCCGTGGAAACGACCGTTCCGTCGGACCGGAGCCCGAGGGTGTTATAGTCGGTGCAGACGATTGCGATCACGTCGGTCCAGCCGGAAACGTCGCATTGCCCCTCGTCGTTGCGGCCGGTCGCGACGACCGTGCCGTCCGATAAAAGCGCTGCCGTATGGTATGCGCCGCAATCGACCGCCGTAAGGTTCGTCCAGCCGGAGACGTCGCATTGCCCCTCGTCGTTGCGGCCGGCGGCGACCGCCGTTCCGTCTTCGCGGAGCCCGACCGTGTGATAGAAGCCCGCGGCAAGACGGTTTTTTGGAAGCGCGTCGCGAATGGAGGAGAGCGAGCGCATCTGCTCAAGCGTTTCGTTGGAGATGCCGAGCATAGTGTTGATCGCAAACTCCGCGTCCGCTTCACCGGTCAGACGCATGGCGATCGCGCCTGCGCGATCCTTTGCGTCGGCGTATCCGCCGAGCGCGTAAAACAGCCGGAACGCTTTGTTCGGGTCGTCCGCTTCGGTCCGGTCGGCAATCGCGTAGCGGCAGGCGTCGTACCGGTCAAGCGCGTCGGAATAGCCCGCAAGCGCATAGAACGCGTTCTTGGCGGCTTCGAATTCGCCTGTGTCATATAAAAGCTCCGCGGCGCGATATTTACATTCCGTGATGCACGCGCGGCTGTCCTTGTAATCGCCGAGCTGCGAAAACAGCGTCATCGCGTCGCCCGGACGACCGTTTTGGAGATAGGACAGGGCAAGCTGATAACGGTATTCGGTCAGCGTCGCTTCGGATTCCTCGCTGCTTTCCGCGGCTTCGAGCAGCGAGATTGCTTTCTCATAATCGCCTTTCTCTGCGGCGCGGCTTGCACTGTTCGTCAGAAGTTCGGTGCGGTTGCGGTAAAGGATCAGCGCGGCGATGAACAGCACCGCCATCAGAACGGTGGAGATCAGCACGGCGCGGCGCGCGAATTTCTTTCCGAACGATTTCTTCCTGCTCATAAGCTCACCCCAGATATTTGCGCACGATGCTGCGCATGTACGAAGAATTGACGCCGCACCCGCGCGAGACGATGAAGTAGACGTCTTCGATTCCGTAGTGTTCGATATACGGCTTCAGCTTGTTGTTTCCGCCCGTCTGCGTAATGAAGCTGTGCGTATCGCGAAGGTCGACGAGACATACGCGGTCGTAGTAAGGCGCGATATACGGCACGAACGCGAGTCCGAACGAATCGCAGATGACCAGCGCGGTGTGACCGGTATGGAATCCCGTTTCGGCCACATAGAAGGGATCGTGCGTGCCACCCAGAAACGCCGCGTAAACGACGCGTTCCGGCTCCATATAGCGAACCTCCTTGACGAGCTCGCTGACGTTGCGGTACACGAACGCGCGCGCCGGCGCAAGCGTACCGGGCACCTCGAGCCGGTCCGAAAGGTTGCGGTACCCGGCAAGCGAATGTACCGTCGAGGTGATCGAGCCGGTGAAGTTTTCGTGCACGGTATAGGTAAAATCGTCGTAGGAGATGCTCGGAACGCCGAATGAACGCATCATCAGACGCTGCACGTAGTACGCGCCGAGACCGGTCCAGTGGTGGTCGGTCTTGAAGAAGCAGAGATCGCCGTCCCGCATGTGCTGTTCGAGCTCGTTTACGGTGGAGAACACGTAAACGCCTTCGTCAACGTTCGCCTGCAGCGTCGGCTCGACGTTGCTGTACCAGCCGGAAAAGTTATCCGGGTACAGAAGCCATTCGTTCGCGTCCTGCGAGTATGGGATATAGGTGAAGATGACGTTTCCGTTCTCCGGCAGCGCGGCGCGGTAGGCGTTGAGCGACTTTACGGTGTCCTCGATCGCGTCCTTTCCGAACTGGAAGCGCGTATACAGCGAGCCGTCCGATCTGCGCAGCGAGAATCTGCGCACGGTCGAGGTATCCTTTACGGAGGGGTCGACGGGCGTTGGCGCGGGGGTCGTTTCAGAAACAGGCGCGGGCGTCGCCGTTTCGGAGACGGGAAGCGTCGGCAGCGCGGATGCTCCCGACGCGGGGGTTTCGAACACCGGAACCGTGACGTCTTCGGGTTCGTCGGGCAGCACAGGCTCGCCGCCGTCGGGCTCGCTGCCTTCGTTCATGCCTTCAAGCTCCATGATCATGGATTGGTCGAGGATGCGTTCCTTTTCGGAGGTCGCGTCGAACGCAGAGAGCATGCGGTCGGCCGTCTTCACGACCGGATCGCGCTCCGGAAACTGATCGGACAGGTACGCTTCCGCCTCGCGCGAGAAGGTGCCGTCGAACCAGTTTTTCAGCGAGAACGCGGGCGCGTCCTGCAGATCGCGGTTTTCGGACTGCGAAAATCCGCCGTCGCGGTTGCCGAGAATCAGGATAAACAGTCCGAGCGCAAACAGCGTCATAACCCACCAGTATGCGATGATGTACGGAATCTTTTTCTTCATAGCCGCACCTCAGAAATTGTAGTAAATGTTCGGGACGGAGGACTGCCGGATCAAAAAGATCAGTGAGAGCACGAACAGCACCGTCAGCGTCAGCGCACCGAGCAGTTCGCCCCAGAACGCGCGGCGCTCGGATTTGACGAAGAAGCGGTTCAGCCAGTCCTTCAGCGGCAGGCAGCAGACCGAAAACAGCAGCGGCAGCACGGTGTAGCGCTTCAGGATCAGCAGAAAGCCCTTGTCCCAGAACGGAAGGAAATGCAGCCCGCTGCTTCCCGAAAGCCCGATCAGCGCCAAAAGATGCGCGCCGAGCGCGGGGAAATCGGGGGAATAGAGCACGAGGTTCTTGTCGGAGATCGGCACGCCGTCGTAGGCGAAGATGACCCAGCCGATCGCAACGAGCAGCATCGTTCCGATGTGGCGGAGCCATGCGGGGATCTTTTCGAGCGCGTTTTTCAGTACGAAGCGTTCCAAAAGCAGCAGCACGAGATAATACAGACCCCAGATCACGAAGTTCCAGTTTGCGCCGTGCCAGAGCCCGGTGAGCACCCATACCACGCAGAGGTTCAGAACCGTGCGCGCCGTGCCCTTACGGTTGCCTCCGAGCGGAATATAGACGTAATCGCGGAAGAAGCGGGACAGCGAGATATGCCAGCGCCGCCAGAATTCGACGATGGATTTCGAGATATAGGGATGATCGAAATTTTCCATATAGCGGAAGCCGAAGATGCGCCCGAGTCCGATTGCGATATCCGAATACGCGGAGAAATCGAAGTACAGCCGCATCGAAAACAACAGCGCCATCGTCCATGCGCTCAAAAAGGATTGCGGGCCGGGCGTGGTTTTCAGAAGATCGAGCAGCATGCGGTAGCAAACGTCCGCGAGCAGGATCTTTTTCGCAAGGCCCAGAACGACCCGCTGCATGCCGCGCAAAAAGTCGGTCGCGCTCGTTTTGCGTTCGGTCAGCGCCTGCGCCACGTCCGCGTACTGCACGATCGGCCCCGCGATGAGCTGCGGGAAGCAGGAGATATAGAGCAGCGTATACAGCGGATTTTTCTGCGGCTTCGCCTTCTTGCGGTACACGTCGACCGTGTAGGTCAGAACCTGGAACGTATAGAAGGAGATGCCGACCGGCAGATGTTTCGACGCGACGCGCGTTCCGGAGCCGAACAGCGCGGCAAAAGAGTTGAAAAGGAACGAGGAATACTTGAACCAGAACAGCAGCGAAAGCGAAACGAGAACGGCAAGCACCAGAAGCAGCTTGCGAAAAAGCGGTTCCCGGCGTTTTGCGATCAACAGCGCGAGCGCGTAATTGATCAGCGTGACCGCGATCATGCCGAAGATCCAGACCGGTTCGCCCCACGCATAGAAGACGAGGGAGAAGATCAGAAGAACCGCGTTGCGCCAGCGCAGATCCCTGCTGCAGAAATACAGCAGCAGCAGCGCGGGCAGAAAGATGAATAAAAAGATCGTACTCGAAAAGACCATGCTATCCTCGTATACACTCGGCGTTTGTTCCATCAGTATACCATCTTTCGACAGGAAGCGCAAGACGCGCGCATGCGCGTAAAAAGGAAAGAAGATCCGAAAGGATTGCCGCTTCCGCCGCGGGCGCTTTTTCAAATGTTTTATACGGATCCCGTGACCGGCGCGCAGATCGGCGGAAACGTCGGCGACAACTTCAACCTCGGCGAGGTCGGTCCCTTAAAGACGACCGTACGCATCACGACCCGCACGCTGAACAGCGTGACGGCAGGTACGAAGCAGATGACGGTCAAGTGGTCGGGAAGCTCGGTCTTCACCGGGTATCAGATCCAGTACGCAACCGATTCTGCGTTCACGAAGAACGCCGTCGAGGTGAAGATCACGAATCCCAAGACGGCGTCGTATACGGTCAAGAGCCTGACAAGGGGAACGACCTACTATGTCCGCGTCCGTTCGTACCACGAGTTCAACGGCATGACGTACTTCGGCGAATGGTCGAACGTGTTGAGCTGTAAGGTGAAGTAAAAACGAATCAAACGACAAAAAAGCGCACGCCGTCGGGCGTGCGCCTTTTCGGAAGCGGTCGTGGAGGAGGGGTCACCTTCCGAACAGGAATCGACGGGGTTTTTCGACCTGTTCGGAGAAATCGTCCGCAACCTTGTAGCCGGTTGCGCCGATCGCTTCCTTCAGTGCGGGAATGTCGAGCGGCTGCTCTGAGAGGATGATCGTTTCGCCCTTCTTATGGGACGAGCTGACCTTCTTTACGGCCGCCGTTTTCCGGACGACGTCGTTGATGTGCGCTTCGCACATGGAGCATGCCATGCCTTCGATTTTCAAAGTCGTTTTGATCATTGCTTTGCCTCCTGCTGCATCTTATGACAGCAGCCGTGCATGGCGCAGCTTGCACAACCTGCGCCGCACGAAGGAGAGCGTCCTTTGCGCCTGTTGCGAATCAGCGAGAAAACGATGGCAAAAATCGCCGCGCCAAGCACGAGACAGATCCCGACCGTCAATAACCAATTTTGCATCAGATGCACACTCCTTTCATTCGTGATGCCGCGCCGCCGCGACGACGGCGCGGCTTTCTCTTTTACTTTACGCGGACCTTCTGGGTCAGCGTGGTGGATTCCTTATACTTCTTGAAGAACAGCATGTAGACGAACAGGCCGAGCACGAGGATCGCGGCGATCAGACCGATCACGTTTACGCTGCCGGTGAAGATGGAACCGAACTGGTAGATCATCAGGGCGATCGCATAGGCGAACAGCGTCTGATACGCGATCGCGAACCACGTCCACTTCGCGCTGTTCATCTCGCGCTTGATCGCGCCGATCGCGGCGAAGCACGGCGCGCACAGCAGATTGAACACCAGGAACGAGAAGCCGACGATGCCAGGCATAGCCGCGTGCAGCTCCTGATAGAACGTGCCGTCGCCGACGAACAGAACGCCCATCGTGCCGACGATGTTTTCCTTCGCCACGAGACCGGTGACGGACGCGACGACCGAACGCCATTCACCCCAGCCGAGCGGTGCGAACAGCCACTGGATGCCCTTGCCGACATAGCCGAGGATCGAGAACTCGATCGCATCCTCGTCCAGCATGCCGAACACGCCGTTGTTCCAGCCGAAGCGGGAGAGGAACCAGACGACGATCGTCGAGAGCAGGATGATCGTGCCGGCCTTCTTGATGAAGGACCAGCCGCGCTCCCACATCGAGCGGAGGACGTTGGAAAGCGTCGGCCAGTGGTACGCCGGCAGCTCCATGACGAACGGAGCGGGATCGCCCGCGAACATTCTCGTCTTCTTCAGCATGACGCCGGAGAGGATGATCGCCGCCATGCCGATAAAGTACGCCGACACGGAGACCCACGCGGAACCGCCGAAGATCGCGCCCGCGATCATCGCGATGAACGGAACCTTTGCGCCGCAGGGGATGAAGGTCGTCGTCATGATCGTCATACGCCTGTCGCGCTCGTTTTCAATGGTACGCGACGCCATGATGCCCGGAATGCCGCAGCCGGTGCCGATCAGCATCGGGATAAAGGACTTGCCGCTTAGACCGAATCTACGGAAGATACGGTCGAGCACGAACGCGATACGCGCCATGTAGCCGCACGCTTCAAGGAACGCCAGCATGATAAACAGAACGAACATCTGCGGGACGAAGCCGAGCACCGCGCCGACGCCGGCAACGATACCGTCCTGAATGAGCCCGTACAGCCATTCGGGAACGCGCAGCGAGCCGTCCTCGTTCAGCAGCAGCTTGTCGACCAGCGCAGGAACGCCGGGGACCCATACGCCGTAATCGGCAGGATCGGGCTCGTCAAAGCCTTTCTCCTCAAAGTACGCGATCGCATCCTTGAAGGACATTGCGTTGACGTCCTCGTCAGCATCCTCAGGCACTTCGTCAAAATAGACGGTAACGTCGTTCGTTGCGAGAGTTTCTTCGTCTTCCACCTGGGTGACAGCTGTTTTCTGATCTGTGGTGAACGTCTTAAGCTCTTCGATCAACGCTTCGCTGTCGAATGCTTCGTCCTCGACGTCATATTCAAAGCCATACGCTGCGAGCGCATTGGTCGCCGCGGCATAATCATCCGTCGCTTCCTCTGCCTCTGCGTCGCCGATGCCGACGAGGTGCCAGCCGTCGCCGAACACGCCGTCGTTCGCCCAGTCGGTGGCGGGCGCACCGACGCCGACCATCGCGACCCAATAGACGATGAACATCACGAGCGCAAAGATCGGAAGTCCGAGCCAGCGGTTCGTGACCACGCGGTCGATCTTGTCCGAAACGGACAGCTTGCCCGCGTTCTTTTTCCTGTAGCAGGTTTTTACGACCGTGCCGATGTACACGTAGCGCTCGTTGGTGATGATGCTTTCCGCGTCGTCGTCGAGCTCCTTCTCGGCCGCGGCGATATCCTGTTCGATGTGCGCTTTGGTCGATTCCGGAATGTTGAGCTGTTCCAGGACCTTGTCGTCGCGCTCAAAGACCTTGATCGCGTACCAGCGCTGCTGCTCCTCGGGCATGTCGTGCACGACCGCTTCCTCGATGTGCGCGAGCGCATGTTCGACGGGACCGGAAAAAGAATGCTGGGGGACGGTCTTTGTGCTCTGCGCCGCGCGGATCGCCTCCTCCGCGGCTTCCTTGATGCCGGTGCCCTTGAGCGCCGAGATCTCAACGACCTTGCAGCCGATCTGCTCGGAAAGACGCTGCGTGTCGATCTTGTCGCCGTTCTTTTTCACGACGTCCATCATGTTGATCGCGACGACCACCGGAATGCCGAGCTCGACGAGCTGCGTCGTGAGATACAGGTTGCGCTCGAGGTTCGAACCGTCGACGATGTTCAGAATCGCGTCGGGACGTTCGTTGATCAGGTAGTTTCTCGCAACGACTTCCTCCAGCGTGTAGGGGGACAGGGAATAGATACCGGGAAGGTCTGTGACGATCACGTCCGGGTGCCCCTTCAGTTTACCTTCCTTCTTTTCCACGGTGACGCCCGGCCAGTTGCCTACGAACTGGTTCGAGCCGGTCAGCGCGTTGAACAGCGTCGTTTTGCCGCTGTTCGGGTTGCCCGCGAGGGCGATGCGAATGCTCATAAATTCCTCCTCTATCGTTAGCTTATGCTAACCTTTGCTTTGAAAAATTAGGGCAACTGCCCTTCAACCCAAATTACGCTTCGATTTCAATCATTTCCGCGTCCGCCTTGCGGATCGACAGCTCGTAGCCGCGCACCGTAACCTCAATCGGATCGCCGAGCGGCGCGACCTTACGGACGAATACCTCGATGCCCTTGGTAACGCCCATGTCCATGATGCGGCGCTTCACGGCGCCTTCGCCCATCAGCTTTTTGACCTTGACCGTTTCGCCGATCTTTGCGTCTCTTAACGTCTTCATCTGCTTCCTCCTCATATCATGATTTTCTGCGCCATCTTCTCGTCGATGGCAATGCGTGCTTCCTTGACGTTGACGATCACGTTGCCGCCCATGCGGGAAACGATCTGTACCGTTCCGCCCACCACGAAGCCTAAATTACTCAGGTGATGGCGGATCTCGTCCGTTCCCTTGATGCTGCGGATCACGTTGACATCGCCGTCGTTTGCAAATACCAGAGGCATCATATGATTCCCTCCTTTTCGATTAGCGCCTGCTAACCGACGCGTCAAATAATTGGTTAGCTCTCGCTAACCTTCGGGCACATTATATACGAGCAAATCGGAAATGTCAAGCGAAATCGCCGACTTTTTCACAATATACGATCCGCTTGCTTTTTTAAGGGAATTTCGCTATAATCAGGGAAAAGCATGGAAAGAGGGAAAAACGATGACGCTGCTGGAATCCGGGGAGATGTATCTCGAAACGATCCTTATTTTATCCCGACGAAAGAATACCGTCCGTTCGATCGACGTGGCGGAGGAGATGTCTTTTTCGAAGCCGTCGGTGAGCCGCGCGATGGGGATCCTGAAAAACGGCGGTTACATCGCCATGGACCCGAAGGGCGCGATCACGCTGACCGACAGCGGCAGGGAGGTGGCGGAACGCATCTATGAGCGGCACCGCATTCTTGCGGAAATTCTGATGCGGCTCGGCGTGGACGAAAAGACCGCGACAGACGACGCCTGCAAGATGGAACACTATATCAGCGAAACGTCATTCGCGGCCATCAAGGCGCACCTTATGGAGCATCCGTAAGGGTCTGCTCTGCGCAGGAGAGACGTGACCGGGGAGCATTCCCCTGCCGCAAAGAACGATCAAACGTCCAATACCCGAAAGGTTTGATTCTGTTTTTTCAGTATTCCTTACGCGTGGATTACGCCGAGAGGCCGTGAAAACGGCCTCTTTTTTGTACGTATGCGATTTTTACAACAATGTGACAACTCCGTCATGCTTTTGTGACAAAATGAACGAAATTGCGCCGTATGATGGGAATCGAAGGAAGCAATGGAAAAATGCGGCCTTTTCCCGGTCGGGAACGTCATTTGTGATGAAACGAATGAAAAAGGAGGTTATCAACCATGAAGAAGGTACTGAGTTTGCTGCTGGCGGCAATGCTGCTGGCGGCGCTGCCCGGCGCGGCGCTCGCGGACGGGACGGGCGGGAGCGAAACGACGGTCGAAGCCGGAACGCGCGAAGAAGGACGGAAAGGCACGATCGTCAACTGTAAAACGAGCGTCAACGTGCGCGAGAAAGCGACGAGCAAATCCAAGCTTTTGGGCACGGCAAAGAAAGGCGCGGTGTATGACGTGACCGGCACGTTCGGGAACTGGGTTAGGATCGACTTTGACGGCAGGGAAGGCTACGTGTACAAGACGTACATCCGCGTCGACGGCACACCGGGTGAAACGGCGGTCGAAGGCAAGGTCGGCAGGATCGTGAATTGCAAAACGTCGGTCAACGTGCGCGAGAAAGCGGCGAGCGGCTCGAAGCTTCTGGGCACGGCAAAGAAGGGCGCGACGTTTCCGGTGCTGGCGACGGCGGGCAACTGGGTGAAAATCCAGTATAAGTCCGAGACGGCAGGCTACGTCTATCGGTCGTACGTGAAGATTTCGGACGAGGGCACGGAGCCCGCGGATCCGACCGGCAAGACCGGCACGATCGTAAACTGCCGGGTTGCGGCAAACGTGCGTGAAAAGGCGATGAGCGACTCGAAGCTTCTCGGCACGGTCAGGAAGGGTGAAACGTATACGGTGCTCGGCGCGTCCGGCAACTGGGTGAAGATTGACTTTGACGGCAGGGAAGGCTACGTATTCCACACGTACATCAAGGTTACCGGTGAGGAAACGCCGATCGAGGGCAAAACAGGCACGATCCAATGCGTCACGAAGGTGAACGTCCGATCCAAGGCAACGAAGAATTCGAAGCTTCTGGGCACGGCAAAGAACGGCGAGACCTTTACGGTGAAGGGAAAGAGCGGCAACTGGATCAGGATCGACTTCAACGGCAAGACAGGCTACGTGTACAAGACGTATATCAGGATCGACTGATTGAAATCGACAAAAAAGGCTGTAACGCGCTTACAGCCTTCCTTTTTTGCGGTCAAACGGTTTTGAAAATGTTCGAGAACACCGAAGGAACCAGCGCGCTTGAGCCGTGCAGCTTCGAGAGCAGCAGGCAGGTTGTCGCCTTGATCGGATTGATCGGAGCAAACTCCATCGGGTTTACGTGCATCAGATGGAACATGGCTGCCGCGGAATCGGCAAGGCTGTTGCACTTACGGCTCAGGTAGACGTTCTTTTTGCCGAGCCGGGAGATGAGCCGGTCGCCGACCTCGTTGATCGCGCAGTCGCCCACGATCAGAACCTTGCCCGTGATCGCGTCGATTTCCTTTGCGTCGTGCCCTTCGCCCATCACCATCGTCCATCCGCCCCTGCCGCCGTGATCGAGATACAGGATCTGCAGAAGCGTCAGCGGATTGTTCTGACAACCCTGCTTGCAGCAGAGCTTTTTCCCCTTGATGACCTTGACGTCCTTTGGGAACCGGTCATAGAGATCGTACGGATATTTCGTCTGATACATCGAGACGTCGCCCTCGATCTGCACGTCGGAAAGGCTCGTTACGCCGTTGGAATACCCGCGTTCGATCGCGATGCGAAGGTGCGGCACGTCGGAAAGGTCCAGCCCGAACACACGCGCGCCGACGAGGTCGGTCGCGACCACGTTCGTGCCGCCGATCAGAAGCTTTAAGGGCAGCACGCATTCATCCGCGAGCGCGGTGACGGGATAGTGCCCGTAGATCGTGCCCTCCACGCCGTCGATCAGCGTGAAGTCCGGCTGTACGTAGCGCAGCACGTCGACGAGCTTATAGGGCAGATTGTAGTTGTGGTCGAACCCGCGCGCCGGATGGATCGGAAACGCCCACTGGTTTTTCACGCCGAGCGTCACGCCCGCCATCGAGTGCGTTTTGAGCTTCGGCAGGTCGACGTACAGATTCTTATCCCGGTTTTCGATCAGGTTCTTTACGATGAAGCGCGGCATCGGGAACGTCGTCTTCTGATAGCCCGAGGGATCGTCCTTCTCGGACGGCTTGCCTTCGAACGTGAACTCGACGGTCTTGTCCTCGTCGAGATAGACGGGCACCGCGCCGGTCCGTTTGCAGATCGCGTCGTAGCCCACGACGGCATATACGAGCCGCGTCGCGTTGCTCTGCGTGGAGTTCTCAAAAAGGTACACCTTTTTCGCGCCGTGCGCGTACCAGTAGCGGATGACGGCCTCGACGACCTCGGGACGCGTATAGCAGTACGGCTGTCCGTCGATCCCGTTCGGTTTTACGAACACTTCCTTGCTTTCCTTCAGCAGTGCCGCGCCGCCGAAACGGTCGAAAAGCTCTCCGACCGCGGTATCCACCTCGGCCTTCAGCGCGTCGTTCAGAGGTTGAAACTTTGTAAGGCTTTCCGTCTGATGCGGCGCGTTCAGATGCCGCACGACGACCGTTGCTTTCGACATAGGCGATCTCCCTTCGGATGGCGGATCGGTTCCGCTCTGTCTGTATCATACGAAAAATTTTTGCGTCCGTCAAGGAAATTGAACGATCGTTTAAGTTCGTTTAAGGTACACGGTTTATGATACGGTCAGAACAAAACAATACGACCCCGAAGGAGGTAACGGAATATGAAGAAACGGACCATTTGCGCAATCGGACTTGCAATGCTGCTGAGTCTCGGCGCATGCACGGCGAACGCCGCGTCGACGGAAGACAATCCGGGCGCAGGCGCGCAGGACGAACAGGCTGCCGAGACGCGGGAGGAGCTGACCGTCGGCTCGCCGGACGGGCAGGTGTTCCAAAAGGAACGTGAAATGCCGACAGACGGCACGCGACCGGACGGCCGGGGCAGGCACGGCAACCGGAACGGATCGGAAACGTCAACCGACAGCGCACAGCCGAACGGACAGGGACGGCACGGCAATCGGGACGGTTCTGCGACGCAGGGAGCGCCGGACGGACAGGGAAGACCGCAAAAGGGCGACGGATCGAACGGCGGGAAAAACGGGCAGAATATGCCGTCCGATGGCGGCGGACTGACGATCGTTGAACCGCCGGAGCAGGCGGGCGATCCCGTACCGGATCCGTCTCTGCCGGAAGACGGCGCGCAGGATCAAAGCGAAACCGGAATCGGGGAAGCGGATCCGGCCGTATAAAAAACGATTGCGGGAAGGTACGGAAAGAACTATACTGGAAAGGAATTTGATTGCGAAAGGGATGAGCCGTATGAAAACAAAGAAATGGATTTCCTTAATTGCGATGCTGACGGCGATGCTGCTGCCGGCTGCGTGCGCGGCTTCGGAAACGACGGACAATGCGTCGACGGAATCCTCTGTCGAGGCGACTTTTGAAGCTGCGGAGGAAACGGCGGACGCAGGCGAGGAGCTGACGATCGGCGGCTCCGACGCGGACGGGATGCCGGGCGAGCCTCCCGAAGGGATGCCGGGCGAACCGCCCGAAGGAATGCCGGGCGAACCGCCCGAAGGGATGCCGGGAGAGCCTCCCGAAGGAATGCCGGGTGAACCGCCCGAAGGAATGCCGGGTGAACCGCCCGAAGGAATGCCGGGTGAACCGCCGTCCGGAGGACCGGGCGGAGCGGGCGGCAGCACGTCGGAAATCCGTTACAGCGGCGCCGTGGAAATCACGGGCGTCGATACGCAGGAGAACGGAACCTATGCGAGCACGGCCGCGGATGAAAGCGCGCTGCTGATCGCAACGGACGGTACGGTCGCGATCGTGAATCCGACCGTGGCCAAGACCGGCGACTCCGACGGCGGCGACAACTGCAACTTCTACGGATTGAACGCCGCGGTGCTGGTGAAGGACGGCGCGAACGTCACGATCACCGGCGGCACGGTAGAATCCTCCGCGTCCGGCGCAAACGGTGTGTTCTGCTACGGCGGCAACGGCGGGCAAAACGGCGCGTCCGGCGACGGAACGACCGTGACGATCACCGATACGGTCATTACCACGACCGGTTCCGGTTCCGGCGGCATCATGACGACGGGCGGCGGCGTGACCTGCGCGAACAACCTGACGGTTACAACAAGCGGTCAGTCCTCGGCGGCGATCCGAACCGACCGCGGCGGCGGAACGGTGTACGTCGACGGCGGGAGCTATACTTCGAACGGGCTCGGCTCTCCCGCGATCTACTCGACGGCGGAGATTCACGCCGCAAACGCGACGCTCGTCTCGAACCTTTCCGAGGGCGTCTGCATCGAGGGCAAGAACAGCATCGAGCTCGTCGATTGCGACCTCACGGCAAACAACACGAAATGCAACGGCAACGCGACCTTCCTTGACACTGTTATGATCTATCAGTCGATGTCCGGCGACGCGGATTCCGGCACAAGCGCGTTCACTATGACGCGCGGCACGCTGACGGGCAAAAACGGGCATCTCTTCCACGTAACCAACACGAACGCGATCATCACGCTGACCGGCGTAACGCTTGTCAACGAGGACAGCGAAAACGTCCTGCTCTCGGTATGCGCGGACGGCTGGAGCGGCGCGGGCAACGTCGCTGCGCTGAACGCGATCAGGCAGACGTTAAAAGGCACGATCCTCGTCGGCAGCGACTCCGAACTTTCGCTGAACCTTTCCGACGGCTCTTCTTTCACGGGCAGCGTCAGCGGAACGATCACGAACGCGAAGGGCGCGACCGTCTCGACCGAAGTCGGCACGGTGAACGTAACGATCGACGGCACCTCAACCTGGACGCTCACCGCGGACACCTACGTCACCTCGTTTGACGGCGACGCATCCCGCGTCATCTCCAACGGCTACAAGCTGTACGTCAACGGCGAAGCGCTGACCGGCACGAACTGAACAGAACAGCGGCGCGGGTCCGATTCGTTCGGATCCGCGCATTTTGTGTTTTTTTGGAAATACCGCTTGAAAACCAGCTCAATCTGTGCTATAAAAGAATCATCAGTTAGTTAATGCTAACCGAAGAGACGGGGCGAGAGCTCCATTTCTTTCGATTTTAAGTTAGCATACGCTAACGAAGAGCGCTGGAAACAGCAGACAATTCATTTACGGAGGAACCTTTATGCCGATCGTTCAATTTGAAAACGTATCGAAAATTTACAAAAGCGGTGAACACGTGCTGCGGGCGCTGGACGGGGTCAGTCTTGCGCTGGACGAGGGAAAGTTCGTCGTCATTTTAGGACCGTCCGGGGCCGGCAAAAGCACACTTTTGAACCTGCTTGGCGGGCTCGACAGCCCCAGCGAAGGGATAATCACCGTATGCGGGCAGGATATTTCCAAGCTGTCTGACAATGCGCTTGCGGATTATCGTGCCGCAACCGTCGGATTCGTGTTTCAGTTCTATAACCTGATTCCGACGCTGACGGTCTATGAGAACGTAAAGCTTGTGTCGGAGATCGCGAAAAACGCGCTGGATGCCAAGCAGATGATCGAACAGGTCGGACTCTCGGACCATCTGAACAACTTCCCGTCGGAGCTTTCCGGCGGCGAACAGCAGCGCATTTCGATCGCGAGGGCGCTGTGCAAGAACCCGAAGATCCTGCTGTGCGATGAGCCGACCGGCGCGCTCGACTCCGAAACCGGCGGCAAGGTGCTCGGGCTGATGCTTGATATGGCGCGAACCTACGGAAAGACCGTCGTGGTCGTCACGCATAACCAGAGCATTGCGAAGATGGCGGACGTGGTGATCCGCGTCAAGAACGGAAAGATCCGTTCGGTCGAGGAACAGGCGCATCCCATGCGCGCGGACGAGGTGGAATGGTAATGCTGCTGAAGAAACTGTTTCGGACGGCATGGAGCTATAAGGCGCAGTTCTTTTCCATGATCCTGATGATCACGCTGGGCATGGGGATGTTTCTGGGCTTCAATATGGAGTGGCGCACGATCGAATACGATACCGGACGCTTTTTCGAACAGACAAATTATGCGGATTACCGCCTCTACGCGGCAGAGGGCTTCACGCGCGAGGAGCTGAAGGCGGTTGCGTCCGTCGACGGCGTTGATGCGGCGACCCGGTTCCTTTCGGTCAATCTCGACGTGCAGGGCGAAAAGAATAAGGCGATAGCGCTTGACGTGAGCGAAGGCTATACCGTTTCAACGTTTCTCGTGACCGAAGGCGCGGATTACGACGCGCAGGGCGGCGGGTTCTGGCTGTCCGACAAATTCGCCGCGGCCAACGGCTACGCGATCGGCGACACGCTGCGCCTGAGCTTTCAGGGAACGGACGTAACGGGAACGATCGTCGGGCTGATCAAGGCAGGCGAGCACATGATCTGTCTCGCGGATGCGAATCAGGTCATGCCGGATTATACGAGCTTCGGCTATGCGTATATCTCCCCCGGGAAGCTTGACGCGGTTCTCCGCGAGCGGGCCGGGATCGGTGAATCCGTTCCGGAAGAGATGCTCGACGCTTTAGAGGATCGGGTATACGTGCAGATCCATCTGCGCTCGTCGCTGGATAAGGCCGCTTTGGAAGAAGCGCTCGGACGCGCGCTCGGACGCACGGTGATGGTCGTTTCCAAGGACGAGCACGCGGTTTATCGTGAGGCCATGGGCGAAGCTGAAGAGGGCAAGACGATGGGATCGGTTCTGCCGGTGCTGTTTCTTGCAATCGCGATCCTGACGATGGTTACGACGATGCACCGGATCGCGACGAAGGAAAAAACGCAGATCGGCACGCTGAAGGCGCTCGGGTTCCAAAACCGCACGATTCTGCTGCACTATACCTCCTACGGGCTTGTGATCGGGCTGATCGGGACCGGGCTCGGGATCGGGCTGGGCTATCTCGTCTGCGGCTTGATCATGAGCGAAAACGGCATGATGGGAACGTACTTTGACATGCCGGACTGGAGTGCGGCGGTTCCCGCGTTCTGCTATCCGGTGATGGCGGGCACGGTCGTTCTTCTGACGCTTATCAGTTTCTTCTCCGTACGGCGGCAGCTTAAGGGCACGGCGGCCGACGCGCTGCGCCCGTATACCCCCAAAAGGATGAAGCGCGGCGCAATCGAGCGGCTTCCGCTCTGGAATCGTTTGCGCTTCGGCACAAAATGGAATCTTCGCGACCTTTCGCGACATAAGAGCCGTTCGGCGATGACGCTGATCGGCATCGTCGGCTGCATGATCTTGATGGTCGGCGGGCTCGGCATGCGCGATACGATGGCCGGTTTTCTCGATCTTCTTGATCACGGCATTTCCGAGTACGCAACGAAGGTGAATCTTGCGGAAGGCGCGGACCGGGAGGCGTCGCTGGCGCTTGCGGACGCGCTGGAAGGGGATTGGGAGAGCCTTTCCGGGATCAGTCTGGACGGCGACACCGTTACGCTTGATATCGTGCACAACGATCGCGGGCGGTATCACGTCATCGACGAAAGCAACCGGCGCATCGCACTGCGGGATGACGGCGTGTATCTGTGCTTGCGGCTGAAGGATCGGGCAAAGATCGGCGAAACGATCACGTTTTCGCCCTATGGCTCAGACAAAACCTATACGGCGCCCGTCGTGGGCTATAACCGCTCGGTTATGACGGAGACCGTCACGATGACCGACCGTTATGCGGACCGGCTCGGCGTCGATTATGCCGTCAGCGCAATTTATACCGACCGAAGCACCGGAGAGATCCAACCGTCGGAGATGATCACCGGCACACAGGACAAGGGACAGCTCATGGACACGTTCCAGAGCTTCGTTGAGATCATGGACAGCATGGTGCTGATTCTGGTGATCGCGGCCATGATCCTCGGCGTCGTCGTGCTGTATAACCTCGGGATCATGGGCTACGTTGAGCGCGCGCGGGAGCTTGCCACGCTCAAGGTGCTCGGTTTTCGCAACCGGCAGATCGGCCGGCTGCTGATCATGCAGAATCTCTGGCTTACGGTCATCGGCGTGCTGATCGGGCTGCCCGCAGGCGTCGGCGTGTTGCAATGGCTGCTTCTGGCGCTTGCAGGCGAGTATGAAATGAAGCTGATGCTCGGGCCGCTGACGTACTGTGTTTCGATGCTGCTGACCTTCGGCGTATCGCTGCTCGTGGGATGGATGGTCGCGCGAAAGAACCGCAAAATCGACATGGTCGAGGCGCTGAAGATCGCGGAATAACCGAACGCATGAAAAAAAGCGTGACAGAAACGGAATCGTATGTTATACTGTCTGTGTCCGGCAGGAAGCCTGGCGCGGCGCAGAAGCGCCGGACCGGAATCTTTTGAATTTATACGGCAGGCTATGAAGGCGTGCAGCTTTTTCTGAAGAAAAGGCGCGCCTTCTTTTTTATCGGCATGGGGACGGACTTGCAAAAAAACAATCGAAAAAATGCAGCGATTCTTGCGGCGCTGACCGCGGGTGTGATCATGTTGTTCTTCGTGAGCCTTCTCTGCGGCGTTTCAGGGATGACGGTCAAAGAGAGCTTTGCAGCGCTCATGCGTCGTGGAACCGCGGCTCAGCAGCGGATCATCTGGATTATCCGGATTCCGCGGATTCTGGCGGCGGTGATTGCGGGCGCGGGGCTGTCCGTTTCCGGGCTTCTGATGCAGACGAACCTGAACAACGCGCTTGCTTCGCCGTCTACGCTCGGCGTATCCAACGCAGCTGTATTCGGCGCGAATCTTTCGATTATTCTCGGTGCAGGCGGGTTTCTATCAACGGGAAACAACCTGTCCGGGTATCTTGCAGGGATCAATCCGTATGCGACGTCGCTGATCGCGTTCCTGTTTTCCACCGCTTCGATCCTGCTGATTCTGGGGCTGTGCCGGATGAAATCGTTTGCACCGGGCGTAGTGATTCTTGCGGGCGTCGCGATGGGTTCCGTGTGGACTGCGGCGACGACCGTTCTGCAGTTTTACGCAACCGACGTCGGCTTGTCCGCCGCCGTGATCTGGACGTTCGGCGACCTCGGAAGAGCGACGTATCGCACGGATCTGATCATGGCGATCACGGTCGCGATCGGGATTGCATTTGCGGTTCTGATGCGCTGGAGGCTGAACGCGCTTTTAAGCGGCGACGCGGCGGCAAAGAGCATGGGCCTCAACGTAAACGCGCTGCGCTTTGCGTCCCTGCTGCTTGCGTCGCTGATGACGGCCGTATGCGTTTCGTTCCTCGGCGTGATCGGATTTGTCGGCATGATCTGTCCGCACGTCGTGAAGCGCGTAATGGGACAGGATCACCGGATTACTGTTCCGGCATCCGCCTTGAGCGGCAGCATTCTGCTGCTGTTGGCCGACACGCTTTCGCGAACCATCGGAAAAGGGGCCGCGCTGCCGGTCGGCGCGATTACGTCCATACTCGGTGCGCCGTTCTTCCTCGCAATCATTCTGTTCCGAAAGGAGCGCAGCGGCGATGCTTGAAATCCGTGATCTGTGTTTTCGGTATAGCCGGCATGTACCGGTTCTGAACGGCGTCGATCTGACGCTGAACGACGGCAAAATCGGGATTCTGCTCGGCAAGAACGGTTCCGGCAAGACAACGCTGTTCCGGCTCATTCTGGGCATGGAAAAGCCCGAACGCGGAACGATGCTGCTCGACGGAAAGGACCTTTCAAAATGCAGCCGTCGCGAGCGGGCGAAGCGGATCGCGTTCGTGCCGCAGGCCGTTCAGTTTGGTGCGCTGACTGTGTATGAGACCGTTCTGATGGGGCGAATCTCGCGTTTCGGCTTTGCACCGGGGAAGGAGGACCGTCTTGTTACGGAACGGGTGCTTGCGGAAATGCGGCTGCTTCCGCTCGCGTCGCGCAATGTCGATGCACTTTCCGGCGGCGAACGGCAGAAGGTCGCGATTGCGCGTGCGCTGGCGCAGGAACCCGGTATGCTCGTTTTTGACGAGCCGACCGCGAACCTCGATTTACAGAACGAGCAGCTGATTCTCTCGGAAGCAAATCGCGTCGCAAAGGAGCGGGGGATCGGCATTCTGATTTCGCTGCATGATCTGAACCATGCGCTTGCGCTCGGAGACCGCTTCTTTTTGCTGAAGGACGGAACAATCCGCTATACAGGCGGGGAAGAGGTCTTTACCGAGGAGATCATTCGGGACGTATTCGATGCAAACGTGCGCATCGTTACCTTGGAAGGGAAAAAACATATCATAAACGGAGGACTGTAACATGAAAAAAACCATCTCAATCCTGCTGTCCGTTCTTTTGCTGCTGGCGTTTGCGGCATGCGCAAACAACGCACAGGAAGCGGAACCGACCGCTTCGAACACCGTGACCGACGATCCGCAGGGCACGGAACCGACCGCGACGGAAATCACCGTGACCGACATGATCGGGCGCGAAGTAACGGTCACCCCCGGCGCTTATACCCGCGTTGTATGCATCGGCGCCGGCGCGCTGCGCATGTATAGCTATATCGGTGACGTAAAGCTTTTGTGCGGCGTGGAGGACATCGACAACACGACGCTCTCCGAACGGCCGAAGATGTTTGACGGCGTTGCGCGTCCGTACGTGCTCGCATACGGCGATGTTTTTGAAACGCTGCCGTCCTGCGGGGTCGGCGGACCGAACGCGCAGACCGCTGAGGCGGAAAAGATCCTTGCCTGCAACCCCGATATCGTCATTTCGGAATATGAGGATGTTGAAAAGGAAGACGCACTTGAGCAGCAGCTCGGTGTTCCGGTCATCACGCTGAAATCCGGCGCAAACGGCGTGTTCGATGAAAACTTTTTCGGCAGCATGCGGCTGCTCGGCACGATCTTTGCAAATGCGGAAAAGGCTGAGACGCTGATCGGATTCATTCAGGCGGAACGTGCGGAGATCGAACGGCGCACGGCAGACGTCACGGACGCGGAGAAGCCGACGGTTTATATCTGCGGGCTCGGCAACTGGGGCACGACGAACCACCTGATGACCGCGCAGGATTACCTTCCGTTTGCCATTGCAAACGTCAATAACGCCGTTTCCGGACTCGAAGGGAAGGGAATTCTCCCGATCGAGGAGGAACTGTTCGTTGCGATCGGCAGCGATACGGATATCATGATCGTGGACGCTGCCGCAGTAAAGAACATCAAGCCGCTGTACGCGGAGGATCCGACAATGCTCGATACCTGTAAAGCATGGCAGAACGGCGAAGCATATCTCGAGCTTGCATATAACGCGTATTATACGAACTACGAGATCGCGCTGCTCAATACGTGGTTTATCGCGAAGACCGCATACCCGGACCGGTTTGCGGACGTGGATATGAATGAAAAGATCAACGCAGTCACGACCGCGTTCTTCGGCAAAGCGCTTGCGGATCAAATCAACGCCATGCCCGCAAGCTGCGGTGGATATCAGAAGATTGACACCGCGTCGTTCTTCGGTTAAATCGCCTATACTCCCATACTCTCAAGAAAAGAGCCCGCCGAAAACAGGCGGGCTCTTGGTCTGTCCGATAATCAATATCAGAGCATCGATGAGCCGCCGGTTACGATCCAGGCGGCAAGCGACGCGACCAGAAGCGCGCCGGCGTAGACGCTGCCTGTGCGGCGGTAGAAGTACGTGCACAGCACACTGAATACCAGCACCTGCGGCGCGAACAGGATCAGCAGCGACATGAACGGTCCGCCGAAGGTGGAGCCGAACAGGAGATCCGCGCCCGGTCCGATGCCGAGGAAGAAGGGGACGTACTCGATCAGCACGATCAGCAGCACGCCGCCGACCATCAGCAGCGCGTTCCGCCACCATGCGCCCATAAAGCCCGAAAAGCCCTTTTTGTACGCCGCTTTTGTGCGCATCGACGCCATGATCTTCGAATTGTTCAGCAGGAAGAACAGGGCGAACACCGGAATGTAGACGAAGAACTGGCCGAACCGCGGCAGCGTAAAGGTCTTGAAGAACGGCCAGATGAACCGGAGATCGAGCCGGAAGAACTGCTCGGCCGCAAATACAACGAGATACATCGCCGAAAGCAGACAGAGCACGAACACGCATGCGCGCAGCAGCAGGCTCCAGCCGATGCGGTTCGGCTTTTGCGCCGTACCGAGCCCCATGCCGTAGAAGCCCTCGAGCGTGCCCTTCTTCTTTGCGGAGCGCCAGCCGATGATCGAGGTCACGACCATCACGAGGATCAGCAGAAGATACCAGCCGATAAAACCGTTGCCGACCGTCATGCGGAAGATTCCTTCCGGCAGCGGCAGCAGCGCGTGTCCGAGCTGCGTCATGAACGGATAGGTCGCGCCCGCGATCAGGATCGTAATGAGCGCGGCGCGCCACCACTTGCCCGCGGGCTTGACGCCGGAGATACCGGGCAGCGGCTGCACGAGTTTTTTGAAGAACGGAATCAGAAGCAGCAGCTCGGAAAGCGGGATCAGCGCCGCGAGCGTGCAGAGCATAGCCAGCAGCACGAGCCATTCCTTTGCCATGCAGATCTGATCGTCAAAGGCCGGCCCGGTCAGCGCGCCGTCAAACGCGTCGTTGAACCAGTCGAGTGCAACCTTGAGCCCCTGCGCGTTGTGCGTGGTGAGTCGATGGTTCGTATACAGCAGCTCCATGCGCCGCGCAGAACCGTTCGCAAAGTCGCCGAAGGTCGTGTTCCACGCGGCTTCTTCGGCGGTCGTGCCTAAGAACGCGGCGCGCAGCGGGGAATGCAGAAGCGCATCGTCCACGATGCGCCTGTAATCGCGGAAATAGCTGAATTCGTCCCACTTTGCCTGCAGCAGCAGAACGTTGTTGAACCGGATGCTCGCGGAATCATACGCGTCGTCGCTGAACAGTTCGCCGCACTGCAGCACCGTTGCGCGCGGTTCGATCTCCGTGCCGGAATACGCGGCGGCGACGCTCCAGCCTGCCCACGTGCCCATCGAGTGGCCGCTGATGCCGAGCTTCGTGCTGTCGACGTTCGGCAGCCCGGACAGGAATTTGTACGCCGCGGTGCCGCCGCAGGAGCTGTCGGTAAGCACGTTGCCCGCGTCGTCTTTGACGTAGCGCTCGTTGAAGAAGCTCAGGTTCGAGAAGTTCATCAGGATGCGGTAGCGCACCGATCCGCCGACGGAGCGGAACGTGCCGTCCGCTTCGCTGTCCGTGCCGTAGTTGACCTTGGACATATGGTTGACGTAGCCGCGGTGAACGAGGCCGGGAACCGTTTTGCCGTGTCCGTATTCGTCGATCGAAAGCACCACGGCGCCGCGCCGCGCAAGCTCGATCGCGTAGGCCGCGTTCGTTTCATGATCGTTCTGATAGCCGTGCAGCAGCAGCACGCCCGGCGCCTTTTCGCCGTCCTTCAGAGCGGCGGGCGTGTAAAGCTTATAGAAGAGATCACCGACCTCGGTCGAAAGATACCCCTCCGTGATCACGATATCTCCGTTCGCTGTCTGCACACGGTTTGCGAAAAACAGCGAAACGAACGCCGCAATCAGCAGTACCGCAAGCAGAACGGTCCACTTGCCCCAGGAATGTTTCATTTCGGCCCCCCCTTATTTGAATTTATATATAGTATACACAATAATGATCCCGTACGCAACGGCGGCGCGTGAAAAAAACGCCGTGCCGCGTTTTTCAGGCATGAAAGCCTCTTTTTTGCGGAAGACTAAAGTATTCTTTCTTACGGGAGGCAACTATGGGATCTGTTTGGACCGCAACGGCGAACATACGATCATTCCCTGTTCTGGAGCGGGATCTGCACGTCGACGTGCTGATCATCGGCGGCGGAATGGCGGGCGTACTGACGGCCTATATGCTTGAACAGGCGGGCGTGGATTACGTGCTGTGCGAAGCGGAAACGCTTGCGGACGGCACAACGAAGAACACGACTGCCAAAATCACGAGCCAGCACGGGTTCGTGTATGAGAAGCTGATCCGTGAATTCGGCGTCAAGAAGGCAGGGCTGTATCTTCGCGCCAACGAGGAGGCGATCGGCGCGTACCGGACGTTGTGCGAAACGATCGACTGTGATTTTGAACAGGCGGACAGTTTCGTCTATACGCTGGATGATGAAAAGAAACTCGACCGCGAGATGAGCGCGCTGCGAAGGCTCGGCTTCCCGGCGGAGCGGCTCGACGTGCTGGATCTGCCGTTTGACGTGGCGGGCGCGATCCGGTTTCCGGATCAGGCGCAGTTCCATCCGCTGCGGTTTCTGGCGAAGATCGCAGAGAATCTGCACGTCTTCGAGCACACGCGCGTGCGGGAGCTGAAGAAGATAAAGACGGGAATCGCAGCCGTCACGAGCGGCGGCACGGTGACGGCAAACCGCGTCGTCGTCGCCACGCATTTCCCGTTTATCAACAAACACGGCGCATATTTCATCAAACAGTATCAGCACCGCTCCTATGTGATCGCGCTCGAAAACGCGCCGAAGCTCGACGGCATGTACCTCGACAACGACGAGGAGGGGCTGTCGTTCCGCAATTACCGGGATCTGCTGTTCATCGGCGGAGGGAGCCACCGTACCGGCAGGAAGGGCGGCGGATATGCGGAGCTCAAGGACGTTGCGGAGCTGTACTTCAACAAGGTCACGGTTAAGTACGCGTGGGCGGCGCAGGACTGTATGACGCTCGACGCCGTGCCGTATATCGGGCGGTATTCCTCCGGCACCGAGGACATGTACGTTGCGACCGGGTTCAACAAATGGGGGATGACCGGCTCGATGGTTTCGGCAGGGCTTTTACGCGATCTTTTAACCGGCAGGGAGAATCCGTACGAAGCGGTCTTTTCCCCGTCGCGCACCGTGCTGCGCCCGTCGCTGTTTTCGAACGCGTTCGAAGCCGTACTCGGTCTGCTGACGCCGACCGCGCCGCGCTGCCCGCATCTCGGCTGCGCGCTGCGCTGGAACAATGAAGAGCATACGTGGGACTGTCCGTGCCACGGCTCGCGCTTTCGCGAGGACGGAAAGCTCATCGACAATCCCGCGACCGGCGATCTGAAGGGGGCGGCAAAATGAGCAATCGACTGATTCGCGAAACGAGTCCGTATCTTCTTGCGCACGCGGAGAATCCGGTGGACTGGTATCCGTGGGGCGAGGAGGCGTTTTTTAAAGCGCGCGCGGAGGACAAGCCGATTTTTCTCAGCATCGGATACAGCACCTGCCACTGGTGCCACGTCATGGCGCGGGAGAGCTTCGAGGACGCGAAAACGGCCGAAATTCTGAACCGCTGCTTTGTTCCGGTCAAGGTGGACCGGGAGGAGCGGCCGGACGTTGACGGCGTTTATATGGCCGCGTGTCAGACAATGACGGGCAGCGGCGGCTGGCCGATGAGCCTGTTTCTGACGCCGGACGGCAAACCGTTTTACGCGGGCACGTATTTTCCGAAGACCGCCGTATACGGCCTGCCGGCGTTTTCCGACCTTTTAAAAGCGATCCGCGACGCGTGGACGAACGACCGGGAGAACCTGCTTCGCTCCGCGGACGCGATCACGGCCGCGCTTTCGCCGACGGACGATCCGAAAGCCGCGCCAAAGGAGGATCTGACGAAAACAGCGCTGACTGAGCTTCGGCGCGTCTTTGACGCGACGTATGGCGGCTTCGGACCGTCGCCGAAGTTCCCTTCGCCGCACACCCTGCTTTTTCTGCTGCAGCAGTATGAAAAGACCGGTGATTCGCAGTCGCTGCATATGGCGGAGATGACGCTCGAACGCATGTATGCGGGCGGGCTGTTCGATCATATCGGCGGCGGATTCTGCCGCTATTCGACCGACCGGCGCTTTCTGGTTCCGCATTTTGAGAAGATGCTGTACGACAACGCGCTGCTGATTTTGGCGTACTGCAAGGCGTACGAGCTGACGAACGATCCGTTCTACCGGGACACGGCGGAACAAACGGCCGCGTTTCTGCTGCGCGAAATGCGCGCGGAGAACGACGGTTTTTATTGCGCGCAGGACGCCGACAGCGAGGGACGGGAGGGATTCTATTATCTTTTTACGCCGACGGAGATTGTCGCCGTGCTCGGCATGGAGCGCGGAGAAGCGTTCAACGCGTGCTTCGATATTACGGAGACCGGCAATTTTGAGGGCAAAAACGTTCCGAACCTTTTGAAGCACCCGAGAACGGGGGAGCGGTTCGAGGACGAAAAGAAAAGGCTTCTGGCGTACCGGAAGCGGCGGGCGGCCCTGAAAACGGACGACAAGCAGCTCGCGTTCTGGAACGCGCTGACCGTCGCCGCGCTGTGCGCGCTGTACCGCGTGAACGGGAACCCGGAATATCTGCGCGCGGCGGAGCAGACGATGTCGTTCATCCGGACCTGTCTGATGCAGGGCGACACCCTGTTTACGAGCTGCCGGGCGGAAAGGAAGGGCAGCCGCGCGTTTTTGGACGATCACGCGGGGCTCGCGCTTGCGCTGCTGTCCCTGTACGACGCGACGCTCGACACGGCATATCTCGACGCCGCCGTGAAGCGGACGCGCATTGCTCTGGAACAGTTTTTCGACGCCGAAGCGGGAGGGTTCTTCTTCTCGGGAACGGAAAACGAACCGCTTCTGATCCGTTCCAAGGAAACGTACGACGGCGCGCTGCCGAGCGGCAACTCAATCATGACCTGCGTACTCGTGCGGCTGTCGGTGCTGCGGCCGGACGATATTCCCGCCGGCGTGAGGAACAAACAGCTCGCGTTCATGAAGGCGCAGGCCGCGTCCGTTCCGATGGGCAGCGCCATGTTTCTTTTCGCGCTTTCCGACGAACAGGACCCGCCTGCCAAGATCGTTGCGGTCGCGGCGCGCGAGGAACGGAAAAGCCTGCCTGTCCTCGTCCCGCTCGGCACGAACGTGATCGTATCGGAAGCAACGGACGAATACCCGCTTGTGAATGGGAAAAGCACGTACTACGTGTGCAGCCGGCACCGGTGCTTTCCGCCCGTAAACGATCTGACGAAAGAAATGCTGCTTCGGTAATACAAACGCTGCTTTTCTGATTTGACGCACGTGTTTTTCAAATCGTCCGGCAAATGTCCGACAGCCGTTTGCGCTTCGATCCAAAGTGATGGGATGAGCGTAATTGCTGGACATTTGTTGGACATGATTTGTTATATTCATAAAATCTGAAGGTTACAAAGCAAGACTGCGGCAGAATGCGCAAAACAGAAATGGCAATTCTTTTCATTTGTGTTCTGCCGATCGTTTATGTTGTCCTGTGGACGCGCGGTTGAAAGCGGAGGAGGGAACGAATACAATGCGAAACCGAATGATCCTCGCAGCGCTGGCGGTGCTGCTGTGCGTGTGCGGCTGCGCAAAGCCGGAGCCGCCGGAGGAGACGCTTGTGAAAACGGTAACGATTGGGGGAACGAAAATGGACTATCTGCACTTTGGCAACGAAAACGGCGAAAAGCTCGTCATTCTGCCGGGACTCGCCCTGAAGAGCGTCATGGGTTCCGCCGAGGGAATCGTCTCCGCGTATGCGCTTCTCGCAAAGGATTACGACGTGTATCTGTTCGACCATATCAGGGAGGAACCGGAAGGCTACACGATTGCGGATATGGCAAGGGATACGCTTGCCGCGTTCGATGCGCTGGGACTTGACCGCGTGCATCTGATGGGCGTTTCGATGGGCGGCATGGTCGCGCAGAGAATTGCGATCGACGCGCCGGAACGGGTATCGTCGCTCATCCTCTGTTCCACGGCAATGAATATGACGCACGGCAACCGGGAAGCGTTCGCGAACTGGATTTCGCTCGCCGAGGCGCGGAACACGCCCGCGCTGATGGAAGCCTTCGGCGAAAGCGTCTATACGCCGTCGTTCTATGCACAGTACAAGGAAGCGATCATCGCTTCGGGCGAAGGCGCGACCGAGCGGGATTTTACGAATTTTCTGATCTCCGCAAACGCGGTTTTGTCCTTTGACGTCTCAAGCGGGATCCGAAGGATTGCCTGTCCGGTACTGGTGCTCGGCGCGGAGGAGGATCGCGTGCTGGGCGTGCAGGCGTCTTACGATCTGATCGAAGCGCTGCATTGTGAATCCTATCTCTATGAGGGATACGGACACGCCGCCTACGATGAAGCGCCGGATTATCTTGCCCGTATCGCCGCGTTTCTGAAAGCCGCCGAGTAAATCATTCGCGAAAAAAACCGCCCGGAGGAGTTCCCCGGGCGGATTTCGTTTCAGGATGTTTTCGTTCTCAGATTCGTGACGCGGCGTCAAAACGGGGGGTTACGCGCCGAGCTTTGCCCTGAGCGCGTCAAGCTGCTGTTCGGTGAGCCCGATCGAAAGAAGATACGAACCGGCTTTCTCCCGAAGATCCGCCGTTTCAAGATCTTCGACGCCGAGCAGGACGCAAAGCGTCTTCACAAGATTGTTTCTCAATACGATGCCGTAGGTTTCATCCCCCTGCCCGACGTGGTAGAAGTTGCGGTACGTCGCCATATAATCCGCCTTAACCTCGTCAACGGAAGCGCCTGTAAAGCACTCGAGGATCGCGCACAGCATTCCCGTGCGGTCCTTGCCCTCCTTGCAATGCACCAGATACGGGCCGTCGTTTTCGATCAGAAACAGCACGCAGGCTTTGATCTTTTCACCGAATTCGGCGCTTGTAAAATCATAGCCCATCTCGACGTTCAGAACGCTGCATCGGCTGTAGTAACTGTCCGCAAAAGCTGCATACGCCGTCATATCCGCTTCGGAATCGGCGAGATTGATGACGGTACGGATTCCCGCGCTTTCCATCGCCCGCATGACGGTTTCGTTTCTTTCAAGATCGGGGTCGATCGGCGAGCTGCCGCGATAAAGAACGTTCTCCCGCATGCCGGTGACCTTCACGGCTCTGAAATTCGCAAAGTCCTCGTCGGAAAGATCGGCATAATCCGCGCGCGCGTTCGTCCGCGTGAGATTGCGGGCGTCATATTCCGCCCGATAACCCTGCTTTTCCTTCAGGGCGATCCCGACCTCGGTGACGTTCATATTCCATCGGTAGCCGGGATCCGCCTCGATCGTCTCCTTTTCGGCGATCCCCGTTTCGCTCGCAAAGGAACCCATATTGATCGCAAGCGCGATCTCGTTGTCCTCCGCGTCGAACCGGAGAATCATGCACCCGGCGTCGACGTCGGTATAGGACGTTCCGACGGGAAGCTCGAACGAATGCTCCGCAACCGTTACGGTAACGATGTCGCCGACCTCGATGCCGTTCGCTTTCAGCTCGTCAAACGTCGTATCCAGCATCACGTTTCCGGATTTCTTGATCTTCGTGAATCCGACGGTAAAAGGCGCTGCCTGCGCGGCGGTTTCGGCTGAGGGCATATCGCTTTCCGCCGTCTTCGCGCATGCCGCGAACGCGGAAAGCATCATCAACGCGGCCAATGCAAGAATAAAAAATCTTTTCATCCCTTTTTCTTTTCCTTCCTGTATCCGTTCCGATCATTTCATCAGAATCGCAAAGTGCGGTTTTTCGGGCAGGTATTTGATCCGAACGCGGTCGCCCTCGCGCGCGTGTTCCGGGACGCCGAGAAGCTGCGCTTCAACGGTCTGTCCATCCTGATTGACGTAGGTAACGTAATAGATCAATTGTATGACGGAACCGCCCTCGTTGGAGTCCACCCACTTCTTCTCGATGCGGGAGATGACGGCGTCTTTCTCCACGCCGTTTTTTTGAATTTTATTGCGGCGCAGGATCGCAGGGATCAAAAGAACCGCGGCGAAGACCAAGGCGCCGGCGATAATCAGGAATTCCATCATTTCCGAATCTCCTCTCGGTTCATTTGTATTACGGCTGCAAAGACTTTGCCCGTGATTGATAAACCATTCAATCACGGGATGTCCAACAGATGTCCAGCAGAGCCGTTACGGTTTTCCTGCGCCGGCAAACCGGCGGGATTCGTGCTGCCGTGCTGGACATTTGTTGGACAGAGTTTGATAAAAGATACTTTGTAAAAGCGTCCGGCGGAAAAGCGCGTATAACAACCGTTTCTAAAATGAAACGGCGGAAATCGGGAAGCAACCCGGGAGAGGCGGCGCAGCCGGGAAAAAAGGGATCTGTTTTTCGCAGACCGCGCCGGTACCGTTTTGACGAATCAGGAGGAAACCGATGAATAACAAAAAGAAAACCATACGATCTGCCGCGGCGATTCTGCTGGCCGGCTGCATGCTGTGCGGCGCGTTCGGCTG
Source organism: Clostridia bacterium (assembly GCA_017388175.1). Classification (GTDB taxonomy): domain Bacteria; phylum Bacillota; class Clostridia; order Christensenellales; family CAG-138; genus UBA3792. The sequence continues at coordinate 29,606 of JAFOTD010000047.1, forward strand.
CGTAAAAAACGACGTGCCGAAGGCGGCCGATCGCGCGATTCTGCATGAGGAGGAGTTCGGCGGCGTGTATGTCGACCTCACGATCGAAGCGTTCAATCAGCTCGGCTTCGCGTACGGCGACGCGGTCGACGTGACGTTCTCGAACGGGTATTCCCTTTCGGGGATTCCGTATTATAACGGCTACTATACGCTGACCGGCGATCCGCTTGTCGTCGCGTATCCGGGCTATCCGTATATCAAGGTCTGCATCAACAACGGCGACGATCTCTATACGCTCGCAGGGCTGAAGGAAACCGACACGGCAACGATCACGCGATCCGAACGCGGTGCGTTTTCGGACATTCAGGACGCAAGGGACATTCACTATCGGGACGAGCGCGAACGGTTCCCGAGCGACGCCGTCTTTGCCAATTTCCGAAGCGTGCAGGTCGGTAATCTCAAGGAGAACACGCTGTACCGCGCCGCGTCTCCGTGCGACAATCAGCATAACCGCGCGCCGTACGTCGACGCGCTGTGCAAAGAGGTCGGCATCCGCTGCGTCGTGAACCTTGCCGATACGGAGGAGAAGATAGAGAATTATATCACGGCGGCAGATTTCAACTCGCCGCATTTTCTGTCGCTGTATAACGGCGGCGACGTGCTTCTTCTGACGCTGAACATGAATTACAGCTCCGAGGATTTCCGCGCGAAGGTCGCAAACGGGCTGATCGCCATGACGGAGCACGAGGGTCCGTATCTCGTCCACTGCACGGAGGGAAAGGATCGCACCGGCTTCGTCTGTATGCTTCTTGAAATGCTCTGCGGCGCAAGCTATGACGAGATCGTCAGCGACTACATGATCACCTATGCCAATTACTACGGAATCTCAAAAGAGACCGACGCAAAGCGCTATGACGTGATCGTGGAAAGCGTTTTTCTTCCGATGCTGAACAGCGTGATCGGCGACGGCGCGGTCGATCCGGGAACCGCGGATCTTTCCGTGTATGCGGAGAGGTTCCTTCAGAACGCCGGCATGACGGAAGCGCAGATCGCCGCGCTGAAAGCGGCGCTGACGGAATAAGAACGGAATACCAGAGAAGCCAGACGGGAGAGAGGAGTCAGAAATGAGCAAGAACGCGCTGCCGACCGACGCATCCGGGTTTGTCGTGCTGTCCGAGTTTGTTCCGCATATCATACAGGAGATCCGGTATCATTCCACCTATAATTTTATCGGCGAACGGATCGACGGGTACGAGGAGCCGATCGCGCTGCTGACGGTCGAAGCGGCAAGAGCGCTGAAATCCGTCTGCAACGAGCTGTTCGTGCAAGGCTTCAGGCTCAAGGTGTTCGACGCCTACCGGCCGGTATCGGCCGTCAGGCAATTCATTCTTTGGGGGATCGAGGACACGGATATCCGCATGAAGCCGTACTTTTATCCGGATCTTGAGAAACAGGAGCTTTTTGCAAAAGGCTACATTGCAAAGCGGTCGAGCCACAGCCGCGGCAGCGCGATCGACCTGACGCTGCTCGACATGAAAACGGGCAGGGAGGTCGACATGGGAAGCCCCTTCGACCTGTTCAGCGAGGTATCGCATCCGGATTACCGCGGCGTCACCGAAGCACAGTTTGAAAACCGCATGATGCTTCGCCGCGCAATGGTGCGCAACGGATTTCTGCCGCTCGATTGCGAATGGTGGCACTTCGTTCTCAAGGACGAGCCGTACCCGGATACGTATTTTACCTTCCCGGTTTCCGCCGCCAGCTTACGGAAATAATCAAGGAACAGAGCGTGTTACAAACACCCCTGTGTGTAGCGGTGTAGACGCGTAGACGTCGTAGACAGATCCGATACGGAACGTCATCGATCACGTATCATTCGGATCAAATGATTCATAATCATTGGGATTCCCCCTCTAAAAGAAGGTTTTATATTTGATCCCATCGCATCGTTTGTCTACGCTGTCTACGCGTCTACGCTGTCACACACCCCCTCGGCGTAGTCGTGCGCGGAAGAATGCCTTGCTGTCTACGCTGTCTACGCGTCTACGCTGTCACACACCCCCCTCGGCGTAGTCATGCGCGGAAGAATGCCTTGTTGTCTACGCTGTCTACGC
>JAFOTD010000013.1 GCA_017388175.1 Clostridia bacterium
GAAAAGCCTCGGCACGGCACCATGACGATCGACGACAAGCCGGTCATCGACGCAGACGCCGCGTTCTATGAGGCGCCCTCCAAGCGCGGTCTGAACCTCGTGTTCCAGAGCTACGCGCTGTGGCCGCATATGACGGTGTTCCAGAACGTCGCGTTCGGTCTGAAGATCAAGAAAATGAAGAAGACCGAAATCGAGGAAACGGTCATGCGCGCGCTGACGACGATGCGGATCGAGGAGTACCGCGACCGGTATCCGAACGAACTCTCCGGCGGTCAGCAGCAGCGCGTCGCGATCGCGCGCGCCATCGCATCGAGTCCGAAACTGCTTCTGCTCGACGAACCGCTTTCAAACCTCGACGCGCGTCTTCGCATCGACATGCGCGCGGAGCTCAAGCGTCTGCACAAGGAGACCGGCACCACGATCATCTACGTCACGCACGACCAGGTCGAAGCGCTGACGATGTCGACGAAGATCGCGCTGTTCAAGGAAGGCGAGATCTCCCAGATCGATACGCCGCTGGGTCTTTACACGAACCCGATCGATCTGCAGGCGGCCGACTTTATCGGCAACCCGCGCATCAACTTCATCGACGCAAAGGGCGTTTACAACGGCGACTCGCTTTCGGTCACGAGCGAATTCGGCACCTACGTCTTCCCGCACGAAACGCTGAAGCTTGACGAGGAGATCCCCGAGGGCGAAGAATTTGAGTGCGTGCTGGGCCTCCGTCCCGAAATGGTCGATATCTACACCGAGGATCCGCATCACAAGAACACCGTCACGGCGAAGGTCTACGCAAACCAGCCGGCCGGCAGCGAAACGCTGATCACGTTGACGGTCGGGGACGTGGAATTCCTCGCGATCCAGGTCGGTCTCGTTGAATATGATATGAATCAGGACGTATTTGTCGTCTTGCATCCGGGCCGCATGAACGTGTATAATAAGAAGACGGGAAGGCTGATCAAATACGCAAAGACCAAGCATAAAGCAGGCATCGACGACTGACGCCTTTCTCCCGAACGACACCTTAAAGAAAGGAAAGAACGCAGAATGAAAAAGATCCTTGCAATCCTTCTTGCACTGACGATGACGCTTGCGCTGTTCGCGTGTTCCAACACGCCGGCGGGCAGCAACGACAAGAAGATCGTCACCGGCGTCGACGCGATCGACCTGATCGGCGAAGACGGCATCGACTGGAACCATATGTCTTCCGAAGAGCTGTATGAGATGGCGAAGAAAGAGGGCGGCTCGATCACGATCTATTCGACGACCGCGGACGCCGACACCGCGAGAAAGTATTTCCGCGACGCATATCCCGATCTGACCGTCGAATACATCTCCTGCGATACGAACACCGTTATGCCCAAGATCGAGATGGAAGCACAGAGCGGAAACCCGATGGCGGACGTGCTGATGGTCAAGGATGCTTCCGGCGAGATCTACAACGAGCTGGTGCTCTGGGACCTCGTGAAGATCTATTACCCCGCGGACGTTTGCGCGCACATCGCGCCTGAAATGCTCCAGTACGGTCTGCCGCTGTACTCCACTTTCAACCCGTGGTTCTATAACACGCGGATGTACGATTCCGTACCGATCGAGAGCTGGTGGGACATTGTCAAAGGCTACAACGTCGACACGCATTCCTATAAGGATGCGAACGGCAACGGCACGCAGTTCTGGACGATCTACTCGAAGGACATCACCGCTCCGTCGTACGCGGCGCTGTGGGCGCAGCTGATCACGGACAGCGACAAACTCAAGGCGCAGTATGAAACGCAGTACGGCGAGCCGCTGGTGTTCACCTATCAAGATCACCTGCAGAATACGCCGGGCGTTATGGAACTTCCGGAGAACAATGCGGGCGTCGAGCTGTTCTGGCGCTTCTCGCAGATGACGATCACGCCGCTGGCGGACGGCGACGCGGTCGTGGAAGCGGTGCATGATTCCGTCAACGGACCGACGCTGGGCCTGTGCTCCGCTTCGAAGCTCGACAACTCCAAGCAGTCGATGGGTGAAAGCGGCATGGATATCGCATGGGTCACGGGGCTTCAGCCCTATACCGCGCAGGACGCGGCGGCGTATTCCTACGTCGTGACCGGCTGCGACAATCCCGCAGGCGCGCGCCTGTTCATCCGCTTCATGATGGGAGACGCCGACGGGCAGAGCGGCTGCTACACCGTCTTCGACAAGCTCGGTCATTGGTCGATCCGCGATGACGTGGAATACAAAAAGTCCGGCATCACCTATGAAGAGGTCAACCTGACCGCGCCGAACTACGAACAGATCTACGCGAACTACCCGAACGTCAAAGCGTACTGGAACCTCTGGAACAGCACCCGATAACCGGATGAACGCACCCCGCGGGGACAAAACGCACCCCGCGGGGCGCAAATGGATCGTATGGCAAAGGAACGTTCAAAACTGCAGAGATGGATCGACGACGTTACGCGCGCGCTGTTCCTCGACGAGAACGGCAAGCCGAAGAGCGCGACGTTTCTGTACGCTTTCCTGCTGGCAATCGTGTATGCCGGCGTGTATGCCGCCGCCTATCTGCTTTTGCTCGATCCGCTGAACAACGCGCTGTCGGGCCTGCCTGTTTTTTGGCAGAACGTTCTCGAATACCTGATCCCGGCGCTGGTCGGAAGCGTACCCTGCGTGCTTCTGATCTTCGCCTTCCGCGGCGAGAACAAGCGGCTCGTGCCGAATGCGTACCTTTGGCTTGCCGCCTTCTTCGTCCTGACGTTTTTCGGAGAACTCCTGATCATCAACTGGTCGGACGCAGCGACGGAGCTGCATCTGTTCTTCGTGATCATCGGTCTCCCCCTCCTGGTTTCGATCGTATGCGGCGGTGTTCCTGCGTTTCTGCTGTACCGCCGTGTGCTGAAAAAACGTGCCGCCGAACAGGAACAGGCGCCTCACCGTCCCTCCTTCTACAACACCTGAGCCATGCTGGAACTGTTTTTCTGCAACGTCGGCGACGGCGACGCGATCCTGGTCCGGGAACGCAGACCGGACCGGCCGGATTATACGGTGCTCGTTGACTGCGGCAGACCGTTCCTCGAACCTGCCGAGGGTTCGCTCCGCAAGGAAGCGATCTGCTATCTCAAAGCGCGCGGGATCGATCATATCGATCGCATCATCCTCACGCACCTGCATATTGACCACATCGGCGGAACAATGCGGATCCTGAACGCGATCGGAACCGATCGCATCGACGCCGCCTATCTGCCTCCCGAGGATGCTGAGTGGATCACGCCGTCTTTTACCTCCGTCGACAAGACGCAGAACGGACTGTGTCATATGCTGAACATCTTCCTGGACATCGTGAACGATGCGCATGCGCGCGGCGTCCGCACCGAACGCGTCCGTGCGGGAAACGAAATGCTGACGGACCGGCTGTCCGTTGCGCCGATCCTTGCGCGCCGGGAGATTCTCGACCGGCAGCGGCGCGTGTTTGACGCGCTGTACCGGGGCGAGCCGGTCGATCCGGACGAACGGTACCGGGCGGCGAAGCAGCGCAACCTGTCGAGCCTGATGCTCCGCTTCACCTATGCGGGCCGCAGCGTGCTGATCACGGGCGACCGGTACGCCGCCGACTGGGAAGACGAGGCTTCGGATCCGTGCGACGTGCTGAAGGTGCCGCATCACGGCGACCCGAAGTCCATGACGGAAGCGCTCCTTCCGAAGCTGTCCCCGCAGATCGCGGTGATCTCGTGCCAGAACGATCCTTTTGCGAAAAAAGACCGCCCGAACGCGCAGATCGTCGAACTGCTTCAGAGCCGCGTGCCGCAGGTGCTCTGCACGGAGAACAAGCCTCTGCCGACGCTCGCCGCGTCGACGCACAACGGCATCCGCGTTACGATCGCCGACGACGGCGCGATCGCGTGCGAAACGGAATAACGGTTGATCTTCCGCCCTGCGGCGGAATGCAATACAAACACAAGATCAATAAACAAGAGGAGGCTTATCATGAAAAAGGTACTTTCCATCATGCTGGTTCTGCTGATGGCGCTTTCGCTCTTCGCATGCACGAAGTCGGAAGATCCCAAGACGCCGGAACAGCCGACCGAAGCGCCCGCTGCCCCGACCGAAGCGCCCGCTGCCCCGACCAAAGCGCCCGCTGATCCGACCGCGGAACCGGTCGCACCCGAAGCCGCGTATGAGGGCATCGCGCTGCAGCTCAAGAACAAGACCGGCAAGACGGTCGACGCGCTGTATATCTATCCCGTCGGAGAGGACATCGGCAACAGCGTTGTCGAAGCCGGCTGGAAGGACAAGGACGTCGATGCGGACCATTATGAGCAGTTCATTTACATCGTCCGCGAAGCCGGCAAGGACATGGAAGTCAAAGTCGTCTTCGACGACGGCGAAGCGGCGATCTGGACGGTCGGCAAGCTTGCGATGTATGAAGAGCTGTCCTTCAAGAAGGGCACCGAAGTGGAGAACTGGGAACATGAAGCCGTGAAAGATGAAGACAAGCCGCAGTGCGACCTCGTTGCGGCCGTCGGCAAAACCGCGGACAACTTCTATCCCGGCTACGAACTGATCCCCATCGAGTTCAAGAACAAGACCGGCAAGAACATTACCGGCGTATGGTTCTATGAAGAAGGCGGCAAGGCGGAAGACTACAACAACATGATCGACTACCTCTATGCGGCAGACGGTTCCAAGATGGCGTCCCTCATGCCCGGCAAAGCCAAGGAAGGCGGCATGTACCTCTTCAAGTGCTTCATCCGCCCGCACACCGACAATTATTATCTGTATGTCACGTTTGACGACGGAACGGACATCACCTATCCGATCGAAGGCTGGTTCAAGCCGGACGGCGACGGTCATCTGCCCAACGAGATCTCTCTGAAGAACGCGGAAGACAAGTACGACATCAAAGTCCAGTACGACGACGGCGTTCCGGAACCGATCGATTATCTTGCAGAATCGCTTGCTAAGGGCTACGTGGTCGATCAGTGGTATCCGACCTTCACGGCCGTAACGGTCGATCCGGCGGAAGTCGAAGCGGCGAAAGCGGAGCTCGC
>JAFOTD010000048.1 GCA_017388175.1 Clostridia bacterium
GAAGTATGCGACTGAGTGAAAACACGAATAGTTTGCGACGAAATAATAAAAAGAAAGGGCATTTTTCTGCCCTTTCATCCTGCAAGTGTTCATTTGAAACATATCGCCGCAAACGGTCTGACCCCTTTTACGACAGCCTGATGCCCCGCAGGAATGCGGGGCATTTTTATACGTCAGGGATTCAGTTGTCCGCTCGATTATAGCCGTTTTTCATCGTCACGCTGGATTCGTGCAGCACGGCGGTCAGCGCCTTATCCGACTCCTTCTTCGCCATCGTGCAAAGCTTATCGTTCGCTTTCTCCATGAGCTTCGGATCGCCGGTCTCCTTCAGCTTCTTATCATATTCGAGCACGAGCTTTCTTCCTTCGGTGATCACCGCGTTCTGGTAACGCGTCACGATCTGCGCGCATTGGTTGTAGCTGTGATCCGCGAGCGCGCCGATCAGCCGGCTCGCCCAGTAGAAATTCTCTGTCGACGCTTCGAGCGCGACTTCGGAAAGATAGCGCGGCATCTTTTTTACGTTCGGATAGACCGGCAGCAGCGCGTCAAACGTCGTCGAGCCGAAGCAGATCCATTCGAGTCCCTTGCAGCAATCCGGCGCATCGGGGCGGATCTGGCAAATCGAAGTGACGCCTGTGCGGTTGATGCCGATCGAGCGGTACTTGCCGCGCACGCCCGTATCGTGGTTGAGATAGGGATTAAACGGCGTGCCCTGATAGTTGGCGCTCAGAAGCTCCTTGACCTCCTCGACCGCAATCTTGCGCTCCGGCACGAAGCTCCAAGGAATATCGTCGCTTTCCGGCGTAAAATCGGCGTCCGGACCGTCCCATCGATACGTGCGAGGCGCAAGATAGCGTCCCATAAACCAGGCTCGCGGCGTGTTGTATACGTGATCCTGATCGGAATGCGATCCGAAAACGAGCCGCGGATTGAACGTCCCGCCCCGGTTGCAGTCGAGATGATAGGTCTCGATGAATTCGCGAAGATCGTTCGAGCAAAGATGCGCCTCCTGCTTTCCGAACGCGTCGTCAAAATCAAAGCTGTCCATGCCGAACTGGTTGGGCATGACGACCGCGACGTCGTCCGGAACACGCTTCGCCATCCAATGATGTCCGCCGATGGTCTCCATCCACCAGATCTCGTTCTCGTCGTTGAACGCGATTCCGTTGGATTCATAGGTTCCGTACTGCTCTAAAAGCGCCGCAAGCCTTAAAACGCCCTCGCGCGCCGTGCGGATATACGGCAGCACGAGCACGACGATATCCTCCTCTCCGATGCCGCCCGGAACGTCCTTCTCCCTCTTCGTCATCGCCTTCCGGTACGTCACGAGCGGGTCTGCCGCAAGTACGCGCGGGTTGGACGTGATCGTCTCCGTCGCGGTCATGCCTACGTTCGCGGCGTTGATACCGGTTGCCGCCCACACGCCGTCCTTCGGATCAACATTCGGGCACGCGGTGTAACGCATCGGGTTGTCCGGCAGGGTGATCGTCAGATGCCCGGCGGCGGAGGTATACATCCTTTTCTGATCCTTCGGCTCGACGACGATCAGCTTTTTCACGTCAAAGCGTCCGTCGTCTGTGCGCGCGATCATTGTGGAGTTGTCGTTTGCTGCTTTTTTTCCGATCAAAAGCGTTGTACAAGACACGGTTATTCTCCCCCTTTTTGTCTGTTCTCTTTTCATTAATATACGCAAATTCCGTCCGAATGTCAATCGGCGCGCGCGCTTTGAAGCATGTTCAGTGTTTTTCTTCCTTTAAAACCAAAATTATTTTATTTCATATGCAATACGCCGTAAAATTTTTTGAATTTGAAAAAAAGTTGTTTACTTTTTCCGGTTTTGGCTCTATTATGAAGATATCGGAAGAGGGGGTCTTTGATATGGATAATACCGATATTAAGATCATCAATGCGCTGTCCGAAAACGCGCGCGTTTCGGCAAGCGATCTCTCTGAAAAAGTCAACCTCTCCGTGTCCGCCGTGATCGAGCGGATCCGCAAGCTCGAGAACGCCGGCGCCGTTCTGCAGTACACGACGATCCTCGACGAAAAGAAATTCGGGCTGGACGTCACGGCGTTCATCTGCATTCTGATGGATCATCCGCGCTTTAACGAAGGCTTCATTGATTTTGCGAAAAAGCGCAGCTCGATCATCGAATGCAATTACGTTGCCGGCGATTACGACTATCTGATCAAGATCCGCACGGATTCGACACGGTCCCTTGAGCGTCTTCTGGACGAAGTCAAGAGCATTCCGGGCGTCGGGCGCACGAAAACGCTGCTCGTTCTGTCCACCGCAAAACAGGTTTACTCCCCGAAAATCCGGGAGAAATAAATAACAAATCAAAAGGAGAAGTCAAATCATGATTATCGGTGTCCCCAAAGAGATTATGCACGATGAAAATCGTGTCGCAGCAACTCCGGAAACCATCAAAAAGTTCGTCGCAGACGGTCATACCATGCTCGTCGAAAAGGGCGCAGGCGCAGGCGCGTTCTTCATGGATGCAGCGTATGCGGAAGCAGGCGCAGAGATCGTTGAAGACGTTCGCGATATCTACAACCGTGCGGACCTGATCCTGAAGGTCAAAGAGCCGCTGTTCAACGAGCAGTACGGCATGCACGAAGTCGACATGATGAAGCGCGGTCAGTACCTGATCACGTTCATCCATCCGGCATCCCCCGTCAACCACGAGATGGTCAAGAAGATGGCGGCAAACGGCATCATCGGTCTGACGGTCGACTGCATTCCGCGTATCTCCCGCGCACAGGGCATGGACGCTCTGACCTCCATGAGCACCTGCGCCGGCTATCGCGGCATCGTCATGGCGGCGGAAAAGCTCTCCAAGTTCATCCCGAACATCTTCTGCGCGGTCGGCTCCATCAAGCCCGCAAAGGTCATGGTCATCGGCGTCGGCGTTGCGGGTCTGCAGGCTCTGGCAACGGCGAAGCGTCTCGGCGCGGTCGTGTATGCGGCGGATATCCGCTCCGCAGCGCGTGAGCAGGCGCAGTCCCTCGGCGCGAAGGTCGTCGACCTCGGCATCCCGGATGAAGTCTCCGTCGCAGAGGGCGGCTATGCAAAGGCGATCACCGGCGAATGGCTCGAGAAGGAACGCGAAGCGCTGCGTCCCGTCATCAAGGATATGGATATCGTCTTCCTGTCCGCGCTCGTTCCCGGCAGACTCGCGCCTGTCATGGTCACCGAAGACATGGTCAAGTCCATGGCGCCCGGCTCCGTCATCGTCGACATCGCGATCGACCAGGGCGGCAACTGCGAGATCACCACGCCCGGCGGCACCGACGTGAAGCACGGCGTCACGATCTTCGGCGTCAAGAACATCCCCGGCTTCCTGCCGAC
>JAFOTD010000014.1 GCA_017388175.1 Clostridia bacterium
GTGAGATCGGCCCGATCAGCTCCTATGCCTATAAGACCCTGACCGACATCCAGTGGGGCCGCGAGAAGGACCCCTTCGGCTGGTCGATCGAGATCGGACATATGTAATGAAACAGGTCCCGAACCACACAGCAGCACGGTTCGGGACATTTTTGCCGCTTGCGGGCAAAAAAGGATGGAAAAACCCGTGCCCGCGTGGTAAAATGATTGCGAAATATTCCAAGGAGGAATAAACGAATGATACCGAAAATGATGGATGCGATCGTAAAACCCGTTGCGGGCGTCGGTCTCGAACTGCGGCAGGTTCCCGTTCCGGAACCCGGTCCCGGAGAAGTGCTGATCAAGGTTCACAAGACGGCGATCTGCGGCACGGACGTGCATATCTATGACTGGACGCCGTGGTCCGCAGAGCACGTGAAACCGCCGATGGTCATCGGTCACGAATACGTCGGCGAGATCGCCGCGCTCGGCGCGGGCGTTACCGGTCTTACGGTCGGCATGCGCGTATCCGGTGAGGGACACATCACCTGCGGCCACTGCCGCAACTGCCACACGGGAAATATCCAATGGTGCAAGAACACGAAGAGCGTCGGCGTGGATCGCGACGGGGCGTTTGCGGAATACGTCTGCATTCCGGAAAAGAACGTCATCATTATTGACCCGCAGCTGGACGAGGACGTCGTCGCCTTCTTCGACGCGTTCGGCAACGCTACGCACACCGCGCTGATGTTCAACCTCGTCGGCGAGGACGTGCTGATCACCGGCGCAGGTCCGATCGGCGTTATCGCCTGCGGCATCTGCAAGTATGCCGGCGCGCGCCGCGTGGTCATTACCGATATGAACGAGTACCGTCTTGATCTCGCCCGCAAGATGGGCGCGGATGCCGCGGTCAACGTTGCCAAGGAAGATCTGCAGGAAGTCATGAAGCAGCAGGGTCTCGTCGAGGGGTTCGACGTCGGTCTTGAAATGTCCGGCTCGGGCGCTGCTTTCAAGCAGCTGCTCTCCGTCATGCGCAACGGCGGCAAGGTCTCGCTTCTGGGTCTCGGCAACGGCCCGATCTCGCTCGATATGAACCTCATCATCGGCAAGGGGCTGACGCTGCAGGGCATTTACGGACGCAAGATGGATAACTGGCATCAGATGTCCTACATGGTGCAGGGCGGTCTCGATCTGCATCCGGTCATCACGCACCGCTTCCACTACACCGAGTTTGAAAAAGGCTTCGAGGCCATGCATTCCGGCAATTCCGGCAAGGTTATCTTTGACTGGACAAAGAAATAACGGAGGAAAAAACCAATGAAGAAAGCATATTCGATCTATCGCGAACAGCTCGACGCGATCCGCGAGGCGGGCACGTACAAGGAAGAGCGCATCATCACCACGCCGCAGAGAAGCCGCATCGACACCACGAAGGCAAAGGGCGTCGTCAATATGTGCGCGAACAACTACCTCGGTCTTTCCGACAATCCCGATCTGATCGCCGCGGCAAAGGCGAGCTATGACGAGTGGGGCTTCGGTCTTTCCTCTGTCCGCTTCATCTGCGGCACGCAGGAGATCCACAAGCAGCTCGAAGCGCGCATCGCAAAGTTTGTAGGCATGGAGGACGCGATCCTGTATTCCTCCTGCTTCGACGCAAACGGCGGCCTCTTTGAAACGCTTCTGGGACCGGAAGACGCGGTCATCAGTGACGAACTGAACCACGCCTCCATCATCGACGGCGTGCGTCTGTGCAAGGCAAAGCGCCTGCGCTATCACAACAACGACATGGAAGACCTGAAGGCGAAGCTCGAAGAGGCAAAGGATTGCCGCATCAAGCTGATCGCGACCGACGGCGTCTTCTCCATGGACGGCTACATCGCAAACCTCAAGGGCATCTGCGATCTCGCGGAGCAGTATGACGCTCTGGTCATGGTCGACGACTCGCACGCGGTCGGCTTCATGGGCGAGCACGGCAGAGGCACCGCGGAGCATTGCGGCGTGATGGGTCGCGTCGACATCATCACCGGCACCTTCGGTAAGGCGCTCGGCGGCGCGTCCGGCGGCTACACCGCGGCACGCAAGGAGATCATCGACCTTCTCCGTCAGCGCTCCCGTCCGTATCTCTTCAGTAACACCCTCGCGCCCGCGATCTGCGCCGCGACGATGAAGACGATCGACCTTCTGGAAGCGTCCACGGAGCTAAGAGACCGCGTCCACGCGAACGCGAACTATTTCCGCAAGGAAATGGAAAAGCTCGGCTTCGACCTGCTGCCCGGCGAGCATCCGATCGTTCCGATCATGCTCTACGACGCCAAGGTCGCGCAGGAGTTCGCAAACCGCATGCTCGAAAAGGGCGTGTACGTAACGGGCTTCTCCTACCCGGTCGTGCCGATGGGCAAGGCGCGCGTCCGCACGCAGATCTCCGCGGGTCACACCAAGGAGGACCTCGATTTCGCCGTCAAGTGCTTCGGCGAGGTCAAAAAGGAAATGGGCCTGTAATTGCTTCGTTTCGGTCCGCTGAACCACGCTCGGCGGACCGATTTTTTCGGCAGGCGATCCGTTTTCCCTGTGAAACCGCGGAACGCCGGTCGATCCGCGCAGCGCAGCACCTGAAAAAACGACCGGGCATGCAACACTTT
>JAFOTD010000015.1 GCA_017388175.1 Clostridia bacterium
CCTCATGCGTGGTCTTGTCCTCGATGAAGTAGCGCTCGAACGTCGTCATCTTGTCCTTGCCGAAGAGAGGCGAGTTCGTGCCGCACCACATGTACCAGAAGAAATCAAGCCCCTGCTCGCGTTCGGGCGTGCCCCACTTGGTGAAAAAGCCCTGCCGCACCAGCGCGTCCGCCTTGTCGAACAGCGCTTTGCCCGCGTATTCCCTGCCGTCGATCGTGACGGACGCGAAGCTGCCGTCCGGGTTTGCGGGCACGCAGCCGTGGAACAGGAGGTTCCCGTTGCACACGAGGTACATGCTGCCGTGCGAGAACAAAAACTTCGTATGTTCGCGGATCTTGCCGGAGTGATAGAACGCCGTGCGCAGCTTATCCATCAGGTCCTCCTCCGCCTCGGTCAGCACGTACGGATCCGAGGGCAGAACGGTCGGGAAGCGCTTGTCGCAAAGCTCGTACTCGACGCCGTCGATCACCATCGTGCCGCGCTCGTAATCCACGCGGTGCAGCATGCGGCGGTGGTCCATTTTATAGTCCGGATTCTTTTCGATGATCTGCCCTTCGAGCTTGAAGAGAATGATCGCCATCGCCTTATGCATCTTGGCGACCAGCGTGGGATCGTCGCGGTGCGCGTCGCCGACGTCGCGCGGCAAAAACCGCGTGCAGGGATCGTCGCCGTACGTTTCGAGCGCGAACTTCAGAAGCGGCGAAAGCGAAATGCCGTAGCCGTCCTCGATCGTGTCGACGTTGCCGTATTTTAAGGAATTGATGATCGCGGTCGCGATCAAAGCGCGGTTGCCCGCCGCCGCGCCCATCCAGAGGATGTCGTGATTGCCCCACTGAATGTCGACGTTGTGATAGGAAAGCAGCCGGTCCATGATGATGTGCGCGCCGGGACCGCGGTCGAACACGTCGCCGACGATGTGCAGCCGGTCGATGACGAGCCGCTGGATGAGGTTAGAAAGCGCCACGATCAGCGCGTCCGCCTGTTCGGTCTCGATGATCGAGCGGATGATCTCGTTGTTGTAGCGGACCTTGTCCTCGGTTTCGATCGCGTGCAAAAGCTCGTCGATGATGTAGGCGTAGCTTTCGGGCAGCGCTTTTCTGACCTTCGAGCGCGTGTATTTCGATGCGGAAAACCGGCAGACCTCGACCATGCGCCGGAGCGTGATCTTGTACCATTCCGCGTTGACGACGCCCGCGCGCTTGAGCTGATCGAGCTTCTGCACCGGATAGTAGATCAGCGTCGCGAGCGTGTTGCGCTCCGCTTCGGTCACCGTGTTTTCGAACAGGATGTCGATCTTTTTGCGGATGACGCCGGAAGCGTTTTTCAGCATGTGAATGAACGCCTCGTATTCGCCGTGTATGTCGCTGATGAAATGCTCGGTGCCCTTCGGAAGATTCAGAATCGCTTTGAGATTGATGATCTCCGTGGAGACCTGCGCGATCGTCGGATACTCGTGCGCGAGAAGTTTCAGGTACTTCATGTCCGGTTGCTGTTCCATGCCGTTGCCGCCTTTCGTTGATATTACAATCATTGTATCATGCCGTGATCGCCTTGTCACCCTGTTGAAAAAATATACCTTTTCATGTCCGCAGGACGATTCACACGGCGAAGCCGCAATTCATGACACCTCATCCGTCTCGGCTTCGCCGATCCACCTTCCCCTCAAGGGGAAGGCACATACAGAGGCTTCCCCTTGAGGAGAAGCTGTCAACGGAGTTGACTGATGAGGTGTTCGCGCGCCGCGGACGCAAAAAGGACGGGCAGCGCCCGTCCCGTGTGGTTTTATTCCTTCTCCGCCTTAAGGCACATACAGAGGCTTCTCCTTGAGGAGAAGCTGTCAGCGGAGTTGACTGATGAGGTGTTCGCGCGCCGCGGACGCAAAAAGGACGGGTCGACGCCCGTCCCGTGTGGTTTTATTCCTTCTCCGCCTTTTCGAGAACCTTCTTATAGGGCATCAGCATGCCCTCGGTCATCTTGCCGGACATCTTCTTTTGGAGCTTCTTGTTCCGCATCATGCCGCCGACAAGGTACATGCCTAGGATGCGTCCCTTGCGCTTTTGCGGGAAGTCATAGAAGCCGTGCTTTTTATAGAACCGGTGATCCTCGCGCATGAGCCCGCGCATCTGATAGATCAGGTCGCGAAAGATCTTCATGCCCCCGACGCCCCAGAAGGTCTTCGGCTGTTCGTAATGCGTTTTGATCGCATAGGCGAGCGTTTCCGAAAGCGCGAGGATCTCCGCGTCCGGGTCGCTCTCGTTCGTCGCGACGCCCGCGAGGAAGTTTCCGCCGACCTCGGCGCGCGCCTCGATGACGGTGCGAAGATTTTCTTCCTCCGAAAGCGCACCGGATACGAGATAGCCCACGGGCTTTCCCATCGTGACCGTGCGATGACCGTTGCAGAACTGCCGATCGTCGTACAGCTTCATGCGGCAGCCCATCGAATGGTCCTTGATCGCAAAGGCATAGACGATCGCGTCCGCGCTCTGGATCTTTTCGCGAAGGAAGCTGTCGAATCCGTCCTTATAGACGCAGGTGCCGTCCGCGGCGCAATGGAAACAGCCGAGGCAGCCGCCCGCGAACGGGAATTCACGCAGATTGACGAGCGTCGTTTCAAACGGCGCGACGCGCAAAAACCGCGAGACCAGATCGCGGATCGGGCTTCCCGTTTCGGGATCAAAGTCCGCGACGACGGCGACCCTGCCGCCCGAAAGCATCGCGGGCGCGGCGGTCTCAGAAAGCGGCGCCGGAACGAACGGCTTCGGCTCTTTGCAGCGTTTCGGCTCCGCAAGCCCGCGCTCGCCGCGCCACAGGATGAAGCGGAAAAAGTCCTCTGCCTGCTTTCTGCCCTGCGCCTTTAAAAGGTCCTCCATGTCCTCGGAAAGCCCGCCGAGATAGGGAAGATCGAGATCGTCGCAGTTGTCGCGGATGAAGCGGTGCGCGGTGATATCGTAGAAGTGCAGCGAGGTCGATATCTGCGCTGCCTTCTTGCCGGTCAGGTCGATTTCGCGCTCCTTCATAAGCTCGATGAATCGATGAAGCTGGCTCGGCACCAAAAACGTATAGACCGGATAGCAGAACAGAAGAAGCTCGGCCTTTTTGATCGCTTCCCCGGCCTTTGTAAAATCCTTTTCGATGCTTTTGATCCGCTGCCCGACGTGCAGCACGTCGAACGCGTGCTCCGGGAATTTCTTCTCGAGATAGCGGACCGTCTGCAGCGTAATGCTGTTTTCACCCTTCGGCGAGCCGTTCAGAACCAGTATCTGCATGCGTTACGCCTCCGGATCCTTTTTTCTTGCGACCTCGCAGATGTCCGGCCAGCGCTTCAGGATATACTGCACCGCGTTTCTTCCGTGCGGGATCATGCAGTCCGTGCAGTTTTTGATCCCGTTTTCCATGTAGGTGAAGTTGCCGCCGCACTTGTCTCCCAGCATATAAAGCGGACAGTAGCAAAAGAGGCAGTTGAAATCCTCGGGATGCGCCGTCTTATGGCAGGGAAAATACTTGCAGTCGGTGTTGTTGATGAAAGAATCGCTGTTCATGCCTTTGCTCCTCTCGTTTCGTCGATCAAATACAGCAGCGCGTTTACGATGCACGCCGCGACGTTGCTTCCGCCCTTGCGCCCTCTTGCCACGATGCACGGCACGTCCGTTCCGACGATCAGCTCCTTCGACGCGACGACGTTCACAAACCCGACCGGCACGCCGATAATCAGCTTCGGGCGGTATCCCGCGTCGATGTGCTCGCGAAGACGGATCAGCGCCGTCGGCGCGTTGCCGATCGCGTAGATCACGTTGTCCCCGAGGCGAACCGCCTTGTCCATGGAAACCCGCGCGCGGGTCACGCCCTGCGCCTTCGCTTCCCTTGCGACGTCCTCGTCCGCCATAAAACAGACCGCGCGGCCGCCGAGCTTTTCGAGCGTACGCTTGTTGATGCCGGCAAGCGCCATCTGCGTGTCGGTGACGACCGTCGCGCCGCCCCTTAGCGCTTCTTTCGCAAGCTCTACGGCGTTTTCGGAAAAATACAGCGTGTCTGCGTAATCGAAATCCGCCGTCGTATGGATCACGCGCTTGATGATCGGCGCCTTCTCGGGATCGAGCGCGCGATCGCCGAGCTCCTCGGTAATGATGCGAAAGCTTTCGCGCTCGATCTCCATCGGCGCAATTTTTTGAATCTCCGTCATACGCCCTCCTTCAGAATGCGATACACCGCTTCCATATCCATATGCTCGCGGATCGTCTTCGCAAGCAGATCGTACTGCTGCTGCTTGTGCGCCTCGCCCGAAACCCTGCCGAGCTGCGCGGGATCGACGCCCTTTCGTTCGGCAAGCGCGCGCACCAAAGCGCCCGCGACCGCGTCGCCGTCGAACACGCCGTGCACGTAGCATCCGCAGACGGAACCGGACTGACATCCGTCAGGACGCGAGCTGCCCGTCACCGCGTCGGTGATCTCCGTGACCGGAGAAAGGCTGTTCGTCTCGCCCATATGAATCTCGTAGCCCGAAAACGGCTGCTTCGACAGCGCCGAGAAGACGCCGGAAAGGGTTTGGAACGCGCCGGTGACGCGGGTGCGCGTTTTCCGTTCGGTGAAGACCGTTTCGACCGGCAAAAGCCCCATTCCGCGCAGGCTTCCGCCGTGCTCGACGCCATGCGGATCGGAAATCGACGTGCCGAGCATCTGATAGCCGCCGCAGATGCCGAATACCGCCCCGCCCGCGCCCGCAAAACGCAGAATCTTCGCTTCGAGCCCGCATTGGCGAAGCCACAGAAGATCCGCCATCGTGTTCTTGGTGCCGGGCAGGATCACAAGATCGGGTTCTCCGAACTGCTGCGGCGAGGAGATATAGCGCACCGAAACGCCGTCGATCGCCTCTAAGCTTCGAAAATCGGTGAAGTTCGAAAGCCTCGGCAGCCGGATCACGGCGATATCGACAAGCGCCGCCGCTCTGTTCTCAAGCCGTTCGGACAGCGAATCCTCGTCGTCGATATCAAGATGCACGTACGGCACGACCCCGACGACCGGAATGCCCAAAAGCGCTTCAAGCTGTTTGACCCCGGGCGTCAGGATCGACTCGTCGCCGCGGAATTTATTGATGATCACACCCTTGACCATCGCGCGCTCGTCGGGATCGAGCAGCGCGACCGTGCCGTAAAGCTGGGCGAACACGCCGCCGCGGTCGATATCGCCGACCAGAAGTACAGGCGCTTTCGCGGCCTTTGCCATCCCCATGTTCACGAATACGTCCGCGTCTTTGAGGTTGATCTCCGCGGGACTGCCCGCGCCCTCGATGACGATGACGTCGTTTTGTTCGGAAAGCGCGCCGTACGCCTGCATGACCTTTGGCATCAGGCTTTTCTTCACGGCAAAATAATCGCGCGCGGAAAGCGTATCCCATACCTCGCCGTTCACGATGACCTGCGAGCCCGTATCGCTCGTGGGTTTTAAGAGGATCGGGTTCATCAGGACCGAAGGCTCCACACCCGCGGCTTCAGCCTGCACGACCTGCGCGCGGCCCATTTCAAGTCCTTCCTTCGTGATAAACGAGTTCAGCGCCATGTTCTGCGCTTTAAACGGCGCGACACGATACCCGTCCTGCCGGAATACGCGGCACAGCCCCGCCGCGATCAGGCTCTTGCCCGCATTGGACATCGTACCCTGAATCATGATCGCGTTTGCCATTCAGACCTCCTTTGCCGCAAGGCGCAAAAAGCGCTCGATCGGCCTTGGGTTCGATTCGTAATAGAGATGCGCGAAGCCCGCAAGCAGATTGCCCTTTGCGTGCATGCACCGCCATTCGCGTCCGTTGGGCTTTTTTGCCGTGAACGCCGCGCCGGAATCGGTGCTTTCAAAATAGTGAAACTCGTGCGCCCTGATCGCTTCGCCCGCGTCGAAAAACGCCGTGTCCGCGTTTGCCGAAAGCGTCACGTAGCCGAACCGCGAAAGCTTCTGCGTGCGGAACGCGTCCGCTTCGATCACGCCGCACATCGGATATGCCGTTCCGTCCATGTCCGAAAGCGATCTGTTAAGATACAGAAACCCGCCGCACTCCGCAAGACAGGGCATGCCGCTTTCGATCGCCCGTTTGATCGAAGCGCGCATCGGCTCGTTTTCGGAAAGCGTCTTTGCGTACAGTTCCGGATACCCGCCCGGCAGGATCAGCGCCTGCGCGCCGTCCGGAAGCCGCGTATCTTTGAGTGGCGAGAAGAACGTAAGCTTTGCGCCGAAGCGTTCTAAAAGCGCGAGGTTGTCGCGATAGAGAAAGCAGAACGCCTCGTCCCTTGCGATCGCGACGGTCACGGACGAAAGCGCGGGCGCGTCCGGCGCCGCGGGCGCGTCCCATTCAGGCGCGGATTGCATCAGCTTGTCCAGCGCGTCAAAATCAAGCGTCGAATTGAGAAGCGCGGCAAGCGCGTCGAGCTTTTTCGTGAGATCGGAAATCTCGTTCGGCGTCACGAGTCCGAGATGCCGGCTTTCGATCATCAGCGCGTCCGATTTCGGTACGTACCCGATCGGGATTACGCCCATCGCTTCGACCGCCGGCTTCAGCGCTTCGTAAACGTGCTCGTTCATGCGGTTGAAAATGACGCCCCGGATGCGGCTGTCGGAACGGAAATCCAGGAAACCTTTGAGCGAGGCGAGCGCGGAAAGGCTTTGCCCCCGGCTGTCAACGATCAGCACGACCGGCGCGTCGAGCGCTTTTGCCACCGCAAAGCTGCTTGCTTCGTCGCTCGCCGCCGAAAGTCCGTCGTAATAGCCCATCACGCCTTCGATTACGGCGCAGTCGGCGCCGTCGGCGTTTTGCGCGTACAGGCGGCGAAGCTGCGGTTCGTCGGAAAAGAACAGATCCAGCGTGCCGCTTTTTACCCCGATCACGCGCTCGTGAAACATCGGGTCGATATAATCCGGCCCGCATTTGAACGCCGCGACGTTCCGCCCGCGGTTTTTCAGCGCGCGCAAAATCCCGCAGACGATCGTGGTTTTTCCGCTGCCGGAGCTCGGAGCGGCGAACAGAATCCGCGGACTACGCATCGGCTCCGGCCCCCTCGCACACGATGATATAGACCGGGTTCTGCGCGGTCATCAGATGGTATTTCCCCGCCTTTCTCGCGCGGGACACGTTCAGCTCGACGATCTCTTCGTTTTTTACCGGAAGCGTGCCGAAAACCGCCGTCGCCTCCGCAAACGTCTCCGCCGTGACCGTGTTTAAAACGATCCGCACGGCCGGATTCTTCGACAGCGCCGCTTCCATGATCTCCCGAAGATTTCCGCCGCTGCCGCCGATAAAGACGTGCGTCGGCGAGGGCAGATCGGAAAGCGCCTCCGGCGCGGCTCCCTCAACGACCGTGACGTTTGAAACGCGAAGGTGCCGCTTGTTCCGCTCGATCAGCGCGCAGGCCTCCGGCTTTTGCTCGACCGCGTACACGACGCCGTTCTCGGCGGCTTCCGCCATCTCGATCGAAACCGAACCGGTCCCCGCGCCGACGTCCCAGCAGACCGCGTTTTTCGTGAGCTTCAGTTTCGAAAGCGTCACCGCGCGAACCTCGGACTTTGTCATCGGCACGTCCGTGCGCAAAAAATCTTCGTCGCTTCTGCCGTGCGTTACGACGGTGCGCGCCGCGCTGTTTTCCGTCAGCATCACCGCAAGCGGATCGAACTCTTTTCCGCAAAGCTCCGCCGCCGTGCCGCGCGTGATGCGCTCGTTTTCATACGACAGGTTTTCGCCGACCGCAACGCGCACGTCCGAAAGTCCGTACTGCACGAGCAAATCGAGAATCGCGTGAACGCCCCATTCCCCGCCGGTCAGCAGGAACACCTTCGGGTTCCGTCCGACAAGCGCGACGGCGTTCGCCGCGCGCCCGTGCGCGGAGGCAAGCGCCGCGTCGTCCCACGCGGTTTTCAGCTTTGCCGCGAGGTATACGACCGACGAAATCCCGGGGAGCACCACGGGTTCGAGATCGGGGACGCGTTCAAGCAGCAGCTTCGCGCCGCTGTAAAAGCCGACGTCGCCCGACATGGCGACGACGATCCGCCGCGCTGCGCTTTTTCGGATGACGCGCTCGATCTCCCCGGGCGCGATCGCGATCTCGACGGGTTTTCGGAATCTTTCCAAAGCCCCGGTCACGCGCTTCGCGCCGATGATCAGCTCCGCGTTCTGTACTGCTTCGATTGCCGCTTCGGTAAGCTGTCCTTTGCCCGTCCCCACGCCGAGGATCGTGATTTCTTTTTTCGGCGCAATGCCGAAGCGCGCATAGATCCGTTCCAGACACGCGGCCTCGGAAACGCCTTTCTCCTCGTCCGGGCGGCGGATCACCACGGTCGTCACGCCGAGCGCTTTTGCCGCGCGGATCTTTTCCGGAAATCCGCCCGCCACGCCGGTGTCCTTTGTGACAAGATATTTCGCGTCGACGCTTCTCAGCATGGCGGCGTTCAGTTCCTCGGAGAACGGTCCCTGCATGCAGATCAGATTCTTTCCGGAAAAGCCGAGTTGAAAAGCTGCGTCCGCCGATTCCTTTACCGGCAAAATGCGCGCAAAAAGGCGGGTTGCAAAGTCCTTGACCGCCGTGTAGGCGGCAAGCTCCTTGCTTCCGACGGTCAGAAGCACGTTGCCCTGCGTGCCGCAAAGATACGCGACCGCCGCTTCGGTATCGTCGACGAACACGCAGCCGTCTGTATCGGCGGTTTCCGACGCCCGCAGCACACGAAGATATTCCGTGCCGGCCGCTTCGCATACGGCTTTGAGCGTTTTCGTGACTTCCTTTGCGTACGGATGCGTCGCGTCGATCAGCATCTGCGCCCGCGTCTCCTGAATCAGCGCCGCGATCTCCGCCTCGTTTTTACGGCCGTGCAGCACGCGGATGTTTTCGGAAGGCGTGATCAGCGTTTCGCCGTACTCGGTAGCGACGCTGACCGTCACGGAAACCTGCAGCCCGTTGAGCGCGTTTGCGATGCGGCGGCCCTCCGTCGTGCCCGCGAATAAAAGAACGTTATTCATAAAGGTACCCTCTCGGCGTCACCATTTTCCCGTTAATAACACGCGTTTCGGAATTGCCGATGAACACGGTCGAAAACATATCGACCTCCGCGTCTCTGAGTTCTCCGAGCGTCAGAACGCGCGTCTCTTCCCCTTCGCGTCCGATGTTTTTTGCGATCCCGCAGACCGTCTTCGGCGAAGCGAAGTGCAAAACAAGGTCGCATGCTTTTGAAAGATAATCGCGGCGCTTATGGCTTGCGGGATTGTACAGACAGATCACGAAATCCGCTTCCGCCGCCGCAAGCAGCCGCTTTTCGATTTTTTCCCACGGGGTCAGAAGATCGCTTAAACTGATGACCGCAAAATCGTGCATCAGCGGCGCGCCTAAAATCGCCGCGCCGGAAAGCACCGCGGACACGCCGGGGATCGTTTCAATTTCCACGCCCGGGTATTCCTTCAGAAGCTCTTCGCACAGCCCGCTCATGCCGTACACGCCCGCGTCGCCGCTGCACACCATCGCAACGGTTTTGCCCTCCGCAGCGGTCTGAAGCGCGAGCCGCACGCGGTCGACCTCCTTTCGCATCGGCGTGGAGAGGTACGTCTTTTCCGGATAATACGGACGGATCAGGTCGATATAGACCGTGTAGCCGACGATCACGTCCGCTGCCTCGAGCGCGTTTTTCGCGCTGCCCGTCATTCCCTCGAATTTGCCGGGGCCGAGCCCGACCACGTAAAGCTTACTCAAAAGAAATCTCCTCCTTATACGCCGCCATTGCGAAGGTCATACCGTCCTCCGCGATTTTCTTTACGACCAGCTCGCCGCCGCTCGCCTTCACCGCCGCGCGCTCCGCGACCGAGTCCACGCCGGTCGTCTCCTTCACGAACGCCGAGCCGGAAAAATCGCCCGGCACGGCACAAAGCGCCTCCGCGGAATACGTGAAAAACGGCACGCCAAGCGAATCCGAAAGGGCGATCAGCCCCTCTTCGTCCTTTTTCAAATCAATACTCGCGACGCAGCGAATCTCCCGCTTTGAAACGCCGCACGCCGAAAGCTGTCTGTTCACGAACGCTTCGATCGCATCCGCGTCCTTATGTTTCCGGCATCCCATGCCGATCGCAAAGCGCCGCGGAATCAGCGCGAGCGTTTCCGGATAGGGCGCGGCCGCCGCGTCCCGCCCGACGTATACGCCGAGCTTCGCTTCGCCCGCAACGAGGCCGTTCGGGAGCGGACCGAAAACAGGCGGATCGGCGCGAAACCCCACCGGCTCGCCCGAAAGCAAAGCCGCGGAAATCTTTTTCGCAAGCGCCATGTCCGCGATCGCAAGGTGATTCTTCGTCGCGAACACGTCGACCGCGAAAAGCCCGTTCACGTCGGTCGCCGTACTGATGACCGGCGTTGCGCCGAGCGCGTCGGAAAGTGCCGTCGCAAGCGCGTTTGCGCCGCCGATGTGTCCCGACAGCAGCGGGATCACGAACGCGCCGGCTTCGTCGATCACGAGCACGGCGGGATCGGTCGTTTTGTCCTTCACCCACTGCGCGATCGCGCGAACCGCGATGCCGCTCGCGCAGCAGAACACGAGCGCATCGGCATGCAGAAAGCCGTCCCGCGCCCATTCGGACGCCGAAACGGTCAGCGGCTCGTCTCCGTTCTTACAGAACTTCGGCAGCGCGAACGCACGCGTTTCATGCCCCGCCGAAGCCAGGGCGTTCGAAACGCGCCTTGCGGTCTGTTCGCCGCGCGCCGTATACGATACGATCCGGATGCGCATGGTTCACTCCTTTGCAGGGCGGAACTCCGTCGAAAACGACGGGTTATAAAGCTCGGATCGCGCATACCCGCTTTGCCGCACCGTGTCGCCCACGATGATCAGCGCGGTCTTTTTCACGCCGTTTTCCTTTGCGCACCGCGCAAGGGTATCGACCGTGCAGAGGTACGTGCGCTCGTCCGGCCAGCTCGCCTTATAAACGATTGCGGCGGGGGTGTCGGGTTCATACCCGCCTTCGATCAGTTCTTCCTGTGTTTTTTCGAGAAGACCGGTGCTCAAAAACAGCACCATCGTGGCCTTGTGCCGCGCGAACGCGCGGATGCTCTCGCGCTCCGGTACCGGCGTTCTGCCCGCCATGCGCGTAATCACGACACTCTGCGAGACGTCCGGCAGCGTGTACTCCATCTTAAGCGCCGCCGCCGCGCCGGAAAACGCGGAAACGCCCGGGCAGTAATCGTATGCGATCCCGCGCGCGTCGAGCGCGTCCATCTGCTCGCGGATCGCGCCGTACAGACACGGATCGCCGGTGTGCAGACGAACGGTCGTCAAGCCTTTTTCTTCCGCGTCGAACATGACCGAGAGAACCTCTTCGAGCGTCATCTCCGCGCTGTTATACACTCCGCAATCCTCTTTTTTGCCCGCGAGCAGCGCCGGGTTCACGAGCGAGCCCGCATAAATGATGACGTCGGCTTCCGATAAAAGCCGCTGTCCGCGCACCGTGATCAGATCGGGCGCACCGCATCCCGCGCCTACAAAATGGATCATGCCTTCTTCTCCTTTACGATCGTTACAAGATAGTACCCCGCGTCCGTCGGGATCTCCGACGCCGTCCGATAGATCCGCTCGTTTTCCGTGCCGCAGTTTTCAACCGCCCGCGCGTCCGCTCCGCTTGCTTTCAGCGCGGAAAGCAGCTCCCGAAGCTCGCCCTTCATAAACACCTTCGTGCCGGAATATCCGAGCGCGTCCTTTGCCGCCGCGCTGCCCGGGATGAGATGCAGCTCCTCGCGGTCGGTACACAGCGGGACTTTCAGCGCCGCCGCGCTTGCGCAGAACGAGGGTACGCCGGGCACCCATTGCGTTTCGAACCCGCGCGCCGCGACGCGGTTTTCCAGATACGCGAACGTCGAATAGACCGAGGGATCGCCGAGCGTCAGAAACACGACGGTCCTGCCCTTTTCAAGCTCGCTTTGAATCGCGTCCGCGCCCGCTTCATACGCCGCTTCGCGTACGTGCGCGTCATGCGTCATCGGCATGTCTACGGAAAGCACGGGCTTTTCCCGTATCTCCGGTACTGCGCCGCGCGCGATGCGGTACGCAAAACACTTCTCCTTCTCCTTATGCGGAACAGCGATCGCGTCGCACGATTTGATCAGCCTCACCGCTTTTTGCGTCAGCAGCTCCGGATCGCCCGGGCCAACGCCGACGCCGTAAAAAACGCCCTTGTTCATGCCCGTTCCTCCATCCACGCCTTCGCCGTATCGGTTTTGAACAGCTCCGTGCCGACGCCCGTAAAGACGATCACGCCGAGCTTCAATTGTCCCTTGACACGCGCGTTCAGCGAAAATTCGATACGCTGCTTTAACGCGTCCATCGTCCCTTCCAGCATGCCTTTTTCTTCGAGAACGCGCAGCATCTCGTCGGTCGTCACGCAGTCGAACATTGCGCGCGCCGTGTCCGCGTCCGCCCCTGCCCGAAGCGCTGCCGCCGCCATCAGCTCCGCGCGGCAGTCGCCCTCGCGCGAGTGCGTGTTCATCATCCCGCCGGACAGCTTGATAAATTTTCCGATATGCCCGACGAGAAGCACTTTCGTAAAGCCCGCGTCGATCGCGGCGTCGAGCGCTTTGCCGATGTAGTTTGAACACTTGACGATCCGCTCGTCCGATATGCCGTAAACGTCACGCAGAAAATCCGCGCCGTAGTTTCCGGGCGTCAGGATCAGGCGCATTTCCCCCATTGCCTTGCGCTGCCGGATCTCCAGTACGATGCTGTCGACGAGCGCGTCCTCGCTCATCGGCTCGACGACGCCGCTCGTTCCGAGGATCGAGATCCCGCCCTCGATGCCGAGCCGCGGGTTGAACGTCTTTTCCGCGAGCATTACGCCTTCCGGGATCGAGATGATCACCGAGAGATTTTGCGGCGCTTCGCACTCTTCCGCCGCCTCTTCGACCGCCTGCCGGATCATTTCCCGCGGGACGGGATTGATCGCCGCCTCGCCGATCGCCTGCTTGAGCCCGGGCTTTGTGACGCGGCCGACGCCGATCCCGCCGTCGACGGTGATTCCCGGCGCGCCGGAACGCGTAACCCTTGCGTAGACCAGCACGCCGTCGGTCACGTCCGGATCGTCGCCGCTGCTCTTTTGAATCGCGCAGGAGGCAAAGCCGTCGGAAAGCGTCGGTTCGAGCACCTCAAGATCGAGGTCGATGCCCTTCGGCGTGCGGATCGAGACGGTTTTCGGCGCGGTCTTTCGAAGCAGCAAAAGCGTTGCCGCCTTCGCCGCGGCCGCCGCGCAGGTCCCGGTCGTGTAGCCGAAGCGCAGGCGCTTTCCGTCCTTTTGCACGAAATACTCCTCGATACCGGTCTTATGCATGCAGCACCTCCGAAATCGCCGCGATCAGCGCTTGATTCTCGGCATGCGTACGCACCGCGATACGCACGTCGCCCTTTTGAAGCCCGCGATAGTTTTCGCAATCGCGCACCAGAATTCCTTTTTTCAGCAAGCCTTCGTATAGCTTCGGCACGTCCGAAAGCAGCAGAAAGTTTGCGTCGCCGTAAAAGACCGAAACGCCGAGCGCGGTCAGTTCTTTCATCAGATACGCCTTTTCCGCTTTGAACAGCGCTCTTGCGTTTTCCGCCCAGTCCGGGCAGTCGAGCGCGGCAAGCCCCGCCCTTTGCGCAAGCGTCGACACGTTCCACGGCTGCGCGGTTTCGGACATTTTCATCAGAAGCTCCCGATTCTTTGACACCGCGTAGCCGAGCCGCACGCCCGCCATGCCGTACGTTTTCGTGAACGCGTGCAGAAGCAGCACGCGATCGCCGTCATTCAGCGCGTCCTCGAGCAGAAACGCCTTGTCCGGATCGGTAAGATCCCAGAAGCATTCGTCGAGAAACAGCCATGTGCCAGTCTCGCGGCATCGGTCCAGGATGCGCAGCAGCAGAGCGGGCTCTATCGAGCGTCCGGTCGGATTGTTCGGCGAGCACAGCAGCAATAGCCCCGTGCGCTCCGTGATCGCTTCGAGGATGCGCGGCGTGACGGCAAAGCCCTCCTCGCGCAAAAGCGGATAAAACGTGATCGGCACACCCGCCGCGCGCAGCGCCGTTTCGTATTCCGCAAACGACGGAACCGGCAGCAGCGCCGCCTTCGGAGAAAGCGCCGAAACGAACGAAAAGATCAGCTCCGCCGCGCCGTTTCCGCAAAGAACCGCGTCGCGCGAAACGCCGTGCAGCGCGGAAAGCCGTTCGCACAGATCGGTGCAGTACGGATCGGGATAGCGGTCGATTTCCTCCGCCGCAAGCCGGATCGCTTCCTTCACCGGCTCCGGCGTGCCGAGCGGGTTCACGTTCGCGGAAAAGTCGAGCCTGACCCTGTTTCTGTAAATGTCGCCGCCGTGGACGTAGCCGTTTCCGAGAATCATAGCCCGAGCCCTCCGAAAAACGCCAGAGAAAGCCCGATCGTCTCGAACACGAAAAGCAGCAGAACGCTCGTGCCGTACATCAGCCTGCAGCTCCTTTTCACGTCGGCGCGCTCGATCGCGCGGTCGGGATCGCCCAGAAAAGGCTTTTCATGCAGTACGCCGAAGTAGCTCGCTGGCCCCGCAAGCTCGATATGCAGCGCGCCGGCGCACGCGGACTCGGTCTGCGCCGAATTCGGGCTCGCGTGCTTGCGCTTATCGCGCTTCCAGATGCGAAACGCGTTCTTTCCGTCGAATCCCTGAATCGCCGCCGAAGCGATCATGGCAAGCGCGGAAAGCCTTGCGGGAATATAATTTGCCGCGTCGTCGAGCTTTGCGGCGGCGCGTCCGAAAAAGAGATAGCGGTCATTTTTGTATCCCACCATCGAATCCATCGTGTTGATCGCTTTATAAAAGAATCCGCCGACCGCGCCGAACAGGAGCATGAAAAGCATCGGCGCGACGACGCCGTCCGACGTATTTTCCGCAACGGTTTCGACGGTCGCCTTCAAAACCTGCGTTTCGGAAAGACGCTCCGTATCGCGCCCGACGAGCATGCCGACCTGCTTTCTGCCGGCTTCCAATCCGTTCGTTTCGAGGGCGGTCACGACCTTTTTCGCTTCCTTCTGAAGACAGCGTGCGGCAAAGCATTGCCAGCACATGATCGAGCTGACGCCGAAATACGCCCACGGGGAAAGCTTCCAAAGCCCGAACAGAATGCCGAAGCTGACGAGGGCGGACAGAAGCGGCACGAGGATCGCCATAAGAAGCCCCGCGAAAAACGCGCCGCGGTCGGTCTTCGGGAAGATGCGCCGGAACGCTTTTTCGCAAAGCGAGATCAATTTGCCGATGAAAACGACCGGGTGCGGAAGCCTGTACGGATCGCCGAGTACGCAGTCGATCAGAAAGCCGAGCAGAACGGATAACAAAGTGAGCTGCCAGAGGGTCATGACTTCGCCTCCTTTGCGAGCGCGGCGGGATCTGTCAGGATGCCGAGCGCCTTTGCCGTCTCGAACAGCCTTCGGTTTGCGGCGTTCGTCTCGCCGAAGCGGTCGAGCGGGCAGACGGCCCTTCCGACGCGCCGCATCAGCGCGTCCGCCCTTGCCTCGGATCCGGCGTCGATCGCAGCGAACGCGGGAACGGCGATCAGCTCCGACGCAAGCGCGTTCGCAACCGGATAATCGAGGTCGTTTTCCTGCAGAACGCCCGCTGCAAACGGTATGCCCGCGCGCTGCAAAGCTCGATAAACCGGCACGCCGCTGCCGCCGCCTCCGATCACGAACACCTGCGGCTCGCCCTGTACCTTCTTCAGCTCCACGGTGCCGAACAGCGCGTTGAAACTGCCCTTTTCGACGCCGTACAGCGCGGTGATATAGTCGTCGCGGAAGACGTTTTCCGGCACGTCGCAGCGGTCGATGCGATTGTTCGCCACGCACACGACGCGGTCCGATACCTTTTCGGCAAGATCGAGCTCGTGCAGCGAGACGATGACCGCGACGTTGCGGGTCCTCACCATGTTTTTTAAGATATCCAGAAGTTCCAGCTTATGCTTGACGTCAAGGAACGACGTCGGCTCGTCGAGCACGATGACCTCCGGCTGCTGGCAGATCGCCCTCGCGAGCAGAATGCGCTGCCGCTGCCCGTCCGAGGTCTCGTTGAACGGACGGTCCGCAAAATCCTGCGCATGCACCGTTTCGATCGCCGCGTCGACGATCGCGCGGTCCTCCTTCGTCAAAAGGCCGAGCCGTCCTGTGTACGGATAGCGCCCGGTCGCCGCGACGTCCCGGCAGCTCATGAGCTCGCCTTTGATGCGTTCGGTCATGACGATCGCGAGCTTCTTTGCGATCTCGCGCTCCTTCAGAGCCGCCATATCGCTGCCGTCCAGCACGACGGTTCCGGCGATCAGCCGGAGTTCTCTTATCATGCTCTTCAGGATCGTCGATTTGCCGGAGCCGTTCGGACCGATCAGCGTCAGGATCTCGCCGCGGCGCACGCCGATGCTGATGTGCTCGATCAGCGGCTTTCCGTTGTAGCCGACCGAGAGCTGTTCTGTGGAAACGTAATACGTGTCGCTCATCGCTCGCCCTCCCTCTGCCGTTTCAGCATGACGAGGATGACGATCGGCGCGCCGAGCACCGCCGTGACGGAGCTGATCGAAAGCTGTTCGGAAACGAGTGTCCGCGCAATGAGATCGCAGAAGAGGCAAAACACCGCGCCGCCCAAAAAGCACGCCGGGATCATGACGATCGGCTTTGCGGTCTTGAAGAGCCTTCGCATCAGGTGCGGTACCGCCACGCCGACGAACGAAACCGGTCCGGCGAACGCCGTCACGCACGCGGAGAGCATGCCGGAAAGCAGGATCAGCGCGACGCGGAACAGGCGAATGTTCACGCCCATGTTCTGCGCGTAAACCTCGCCGAGCTGATACGCGCCGATCGGCTTGCTCATAAAGAACGTCAGAACAAGCGTGACG
>JAFOTD010000036.1 GCA_017388175.1 Clostridia bacterium
CCTGCAGCTCCAGAAGTTTACCCTTCAGGATGCGCATCGCCATTTCCTTGTTCTGAAGCTGGCTGCGCTCGTTCTGGCACTGCACGACGATGCCGGTCGCAAGGTGCGTGATGCGGATCGCGGAGCTGACCTTGTTGACGTTCTGTCCGCCGGCGCCGCCGGAACGGTACGTGTCCACGCGGATCTCGTCCGGCTCGATCTTGATGCTCGTGTCGTCGTCCTCAAAGATCGGCGTGACGTCGAGCGACGAGAACGACGTGTGCCGCCGGGCGCTTGCGTCGAACGGCGAGATGCGAACGAGACGGTGCACGCCCTTTTCGGCCTTCAGATAGCCGTAGGCGTTCTCCCCCTCGACCTCGAACGTAACAGACTTGATGCCCGCTTCGTCGCCGTCCAGAAGGTCGAGCTCCTTCACCGTCCAGCCGCGCTTTTCGCAGTAACGCGTGTACATGCGGTAGAGCATTTCGGTCCAGTCCTGCGCCTCCGTGCCGCCCGCGCCGGCGTGCAGCGACAGGATGGCGTTTGAAGCGTCGTACGGGCCTTTTAAGAGCATTTCGAGCCGCAGAGCGGTCATCTTCTCGTCGAAGGCCTTCAGCTCGTTTTTGAGCTCCTCAAGCAGGCTCTCGTCGTCCTCCTCCTCCGCCATCTCGATCAGCGTTGCGATGTCCTCGCTCTGCCCGTCCAGCTTAGAAAGCCGTTCGAGCTTGCTCTTGATCGCCTTGACGCGCGTCGTGACCTTGTTCGCGTTTTCGACGTCGTTCCAGAAATCGGTCTCGGCCATCTGCGCTTCGAGGGTTTCGAGCTCGGATTTCAGCGCGTCGGCGTTCATCTGCTTATGTGCAAGCGCGAGCGTCTCGTTGAGCGCACCGAGCTGCATTTTGTATTCGTCCAGTACCAGCATGGTTCCTCCGGAATTACTGAATCTTTTCGGGCTCGCCGTAGTCGACGCCGAACGTATCGACGCGGATCGACGCGATGACGACGGGGTCGAGCGGAACCGACTTCTCGCCCGTATAGGGATTGTACGTCGTCGGGGTCGTTGCGACGGCGTCAAGCGTATCGAAACCTTCGATCAGCATGCCGAACGCGGCGTACTGTCCGTCGAGAAAATCGCCGTCCGCATGCATGATGAAAAACTGGCTCCCCGCGGAATCGGGATCCTGTGCGCGCGCCATCGAGATCACGCCGCGCTTATGCGACAGCGTATTGTTGACGCCGTTCGCGGTAAACTCGCCCTTGATCGAGTAGCCGGGATCGCCCGAGCCGTTGCCGAGCGGATCGCCGCCCTGGATCATGAAGCCCGCATAGATGCGGTGGAAGGTCAGCCCGTCATAGAAGCCTGCATTCGCGAGGGAAATAAAGTTTTTGACGGTGTTCGGCGCCATATCGGGATAAAGCTCGAGCTTCATCACGCTGCCGTCCTGCATGGTAATCGTTGCGATGGGGTTTTTCATGGTCGTCTCCTCCTCGGGTTTACTGGTCGATTCTTTTGCGGGTTCCGTAATTTCGGCTGCCGGCGCTTCCGATGCGGGCATTTCGGGTTCCGCTTCGGTCTTGTCCGTGCGGAGATTGCAGCCGAGCGCGCCGATCAAAAGCAGCGCAGCCGTCAGAAATGCGAAAATTCGTTTCATACTATTTCTCCTTTTCCGTTGTCCGGTCCTTCGATCGGATCCCTGTATTCAAATCCGTACCGCTCCGAGAGCAGCAGCAAAAAATTGTTGACGAGATGCGAGCGATACTTGCTCTTCTGCGCGATGATCGTCATTGCGGGAACGAGCAGATCGCAGTCCTTTACGGTCTTCGTCGCGAGGTCGGTAAAGCCGAGCTCCTCGGTCGCGCTCTTCGGCACAAGCGCAACAGCCTTTCCCGCGCGCGCCCAATGCAGCACGACCTGCATGCGCGTACTGAGGTATTTCGGCGAAACGGCAAGTCCCTTTTCGTGAAACGCGCTTAAAAAAGCGGGCAGGCTGCGCTCCATCAACGAGAGCGGCAGTTCGGAAAGATGTTCGAGCGTCGTCGTGTCCCCCGGCCCGTCCGTAAAAAACGTGCCGGGCTTAAATGCCGCAACCAGCGTGTCCGGATGCGTGTACAGCACTTCTAAGTTTTCGACGTCGCTCTTGATCGGTCGAACGAAAACCGCCTCGACTTTGCCGTTCTGAAGCTTTTTCAAAAGATCCGGCAGCTCCGCCTCATAGACCTTGATCTCGGCATCCGGAAAGCGGTCCGAAAACGCGATCAGCGTGTCGATCAGCCGCTCGGTTTCAAAGGACGACGTGATCCCGATCTTCAGCGTGCCCTTCGTGCCGCCGAAGCCCGAGGCGATTTCGTTGCGCGCCTCGGTTTCGACCTCCATCATCCACTTCGCCTTTTCATAGAGGATCCGTCCCGCGTCGGTCAGCTCCAGCTTTCGCGCGCCGCGGTAAAACAGCCGCGCGCCGTACGCGGTTTCGAGCGCCTTGATCTGATTGCTCAGCGCCGGCTGCGCGATCCGAAGCTTCCTTGACGCCGCGGTGAGGCTGCCCTCTTCCACGATGGTGACGTAGTTGGAATAATACGCGAGGTTCATATCGTTTCTCTCTTCCGATCGTTTACAACGAAAAACAGTATAACAAATTTACATAGAATTATCAAGTCATTCATCCGAATTTGCGCTTTTCCCGTCGGGATCCGCATTCTCTGCGGGTTTTGCGTCCTGCGCGGGTTCCGCTTCCGGCACGATCTCCTCCGCGTCATTACTCCCTTTCGGCATCAGCAGATCCTTGCTCAGCACCGTCCGCGAAAGCGGTTTATAGATAAACGCGGTCACAAACACGGTGCACCCGCCCTTGATCAGATTGAACAGTGCGACCCATCCGAGCAGCGGAGCCATCGCCGCCCGCGCCGCGGCGTACGTCGGAACGCCGAAGAACAGCACGAAGTTGAGGCTGCCGACGAAGTAGTTCATCGGAACCATCAGCAGTACCTGCGAGAGCAGGAACAGTCCGAGCGAAAGATACGCCTGCCCGCGGGTCTTGCGATGCTGATAAACGAGC
>JAFOTD010000016.1 GCA_017388175.1 Clostridia bacterium
AATCTGCCGTCACAGACTTCGATGGTTCGAATCCATCCCCATCCACCAAAATACGCGGGAATGGCGGAATTGGCAGACGCGCACGGTTCAGGTCCGTGTGAAAGCAATTTCATGCAGGTTCAAGTCCTGTTTCCCGCACCACGATAAATACCTCTTTTGCCTACCGCGACAAACGAGGTATTTTTCGTTTTTTGGTAAAGGAATTGAAACGAAGACTGCGACGCGGTCAGAATTCGGATTAAGCTTTTTCTAACGCAATCATATACGTCGCCGTATACCTAAAAAATCGGAAAATGATCTTGCCGTTCCAATTCTTTACGCAGTATGTACAAATTGTGTTTCGATTCTTTCCCCAGAAAGTATTCTATAAAAGGACAGATACAACGAGATGCCAACGCGCTTGCCCGATCTATGCTATTGAAAGACCACACAATTCATGATAAACTGTAAGAAAAGAACGGTTCTGTCGCTATCCGGATGGTATATAACGAGCATTAAAGGAAAAAGTAGATTCTGCCTGCTGACCTTTGGGATCGGGTATTTCTATCGCAGATAATCGCAGCAAAGGGATGAAACGGCCGTGTTTTCGGAGGGAACGACATGATCATAGAAACTCTCAAAAACAGATTCGAATCTAACATGCTCCGCCATGCAGGCTTTCGTTGGGCGGAAGTTGAATCGCGCCTGCTTGCGAACTCGGAAGCGCTCGCGGCGCTCGAATGGATGGACGAGACCGGGGGAGAGCCGGACGTGACCGGACGGAACGGCGAAAAGTTCGTTTTTGCGGACTGCTCCGCGGAGTCTCCGTCCGGCCGCAGGAGCCTTTGCTATGACGATGCCGCGCTCAAAGCCAGGAAGAAGAACCCTCCTGCCGGTTGTGCGGATGACCAGGCACAGAAGCACGGGATCGCGCTCATGACCGAAGAGCAGTACCGTCATCTTCAGACGCTCGGAGAGTTCGACCTCAAGACATCGAGCTGGATTTTAACGCCGGAATCGATCCGTTCTCTCGGCGGCGCGCTGTTCTGCGAGAGGCGGTACGGAACGGTGTTCGTTTTCCATAACGGCGCGGATTCGTATTACAGCATGCGCGGCTGGCGCGGCACAATAGAAGTTTGATTCGGAAAACGAGAATGCAGCACATGACGATCGAAGAATACATTTCCGATCAGGATGAGACGATCCGCCCGCGCCTGCTGACGGTCTGTCATATCATACGCGAAGCCATTCCCAATGCCGAAGAGCGCATTTCGTGGGGCATGCCGACCTTTTGGAAAGGGCGGAATATCATTCACTTCGCTGCGGCAAAGAAGCATATCGGCATATACCCCGGGGCTGAGGCCGTGGAAGCGTTTGCACTGCGCCTTACGGAGTATAAAACGAGCAAAGGCGCGATTCAACTGCCTAATAACAAGGAACTTCCGACCGGGCTGATCTCTGAGATCGCCCGCTGGTGTTATGAATCATATAGAGTAAAAAGAACATAGACAACCTTTGCGAAGAAGGAAGGGAATCCGGCTGTCGATTCTTTGAGGACGTGGAAGCGGTATTTGTGAAAATCAAGACAGTCGGATATCTGTAAGTCGCTATTCTTTTTTTGATACGGCCGTGGACAGCCTCGGCTTTTGTTTTAGCCTTTTTCTAAATGTCGCGACCCGGTATTGCCGCAATTGATTTCTGTTTACCGAACCGGCTCGCAGGATTGCGTTCGGTTTAGCGTGAAAAAGAAGTGTGTATCCCCGCTGAGAGCGCACGCGTTCCCAATACGCACGTGTTCCGCCGATATGAAACGCGATGATTCCGAAGGGAGAGGGCTTCCTTCGCAGGCAGCGTGTGCTGCACAAGAG
Source organism: Clostridia bacterium (assembly GCA_017388175.1). GTDB lineage: Bacteria > Bacillota > Clostridia > Christensenellales > CAG-138 > UBA3792. The sequence goes on from JAFOTD010000016.1 coordinate 1,848, forward strand.
ACATTTCCATCCGTTGAGGTTTTTTATTGATTCCAGGAACGGAATATGGTATAATAATCTCAAGAAATAGTTATGCGCCATTCGATGATATGGCTGCGTTATTTCAAAGCAGAGGTTGAAGCATGGAATCAAGGATCAAAAGCATATTTTCGAGCCATTATTTTGAGGGAATACTGCTGATCGTATTCGGATTCATTATGCTGTTTCTGCCGACGCATTCCTTCAAAATCATCAGCGTCATTACCGGCATGATCCTGAGTGTACTCGGGGCGACGCTTGCTGCCTCATATGTTCTTCATAATAAGGAAAAGCATACGCTACAGCTCTTTGCCGGGCTCATGTGCATTGCGCTTGGCATTGAATTCATATTCCATACAGACAACCTTGCGGGAGCGATGCATGCTGTGCTCTCCATTACTTTGATCTACAGCGGCATGCTGCTTTTTATTCAGGCATATAACCTCAGAAAGGATCGCGGGCAGCTGTTCAGGATCACGTTTGCGTTTGCCGTAATCGCGGTAATCTTCGCCGTTTTGATGCTGATAAATGACGAGCATTCAAGTGCGTTCCTGCGTATCAAAGGTATTTCCATGATCATCGAAGGGATTGCTTCGCTTTTTGTCATAAAGGAAAACCATATCAGCAAGTGAATGTATTCTTTCGACCTGGTATATTCTCAGGCGGGGCTTGAGACTGTCTCGGCGGCATTCATGATGCAGGATCGCGGGGCAGAGGACGAACGGAAAAAGCGCGGCGATCCGGGTCGCCACACAGAGAACCTGACGTAGAGACCGGATCCTCGGGGTTTGACGTTTTCGGGGAATGGCGTTATAATACTGTTATTCATCGGAGAGCGGATGATTCTGAGTATTTTTCGGCCGGATAAGATGTCGGGATGAGATGCCCGGGTCTTGTCCGGTTGCTTTTCGGAGCGAACGATGGGAAGAGAAATCAATTTTACAAACGGGAAGATTCTGACGCCGCTGCTGAAGTTTATGCTGCCGGTGTTTTTCGCTATGCTTCTGCAGGCGATGTACGGCGCGGTCGATCTCCTGATCGTCGGACAGTTTGCGGAATCGCACGACGTTTCGGCGGTTTCGACCGGTTCGCAGATGATGATGACGATCACGAATCTCGTCACAAGCTTTGCAATGGGTACGACGATTCTGCTTGCTCAGCGTATCGGCGAAGGCCGCGGCAAGGAAGGCGGAGAAGTCGTCGGCGCGGGTATCTGTCTTTTCGGCGCGATCGCGCTTGCTTTTACCGTGCTCGTGCCGCTGCTGGCAGGGCCCTTGAGCCGGCTGATGAACGCGCCGGAAAAAGCGTTCGAAGCAACGGTATCTTATATTCGCCTCTGCGGGTTCGGCTCCATCTTCATCATTGCCTATAATCTGATCGGCAGCATTTTCCGCGGGATCGGCGACTCTAAGACGCCGCTGATCACCGTTCTGATTGCCTGCGGGCTTAATATCGCCGGAGACCTGCTGCTCGTTGCCGTGTTTCATATGGGCACAGCGGGAGCGGCAATCGCAACCGTTGCGGCACAGGCATTCAGTGTTCTGATCTCGCTTCTGATCCTTCGAAAACGAACGCTTCCGTTTACGTTCAATCGCAAGGATATTCGTTTCCGCGGCGGCATTATCCGCCTTGTAACGCGGCTGGGACTTCCGATCGCGCTGCAGGATCTTTTAGTCGGGATCTCATTTCTCGTTCTGCTTGCCATCGTCAATGATCTCGGCCTTACGCAGTCCGCAGGGATGGGCGTTGCCGAGCGCGTCTGCGGCTTTATCATGCTGATCCCTGCCGCATTTATGCAGGCTATGGCTGCGTTTGCGGCGCAGAATATCGGCGCAGGGAAGTACAGCCGCGCCAAGCGTGCGCTGTGGTATGCGGTCGGCGTTTCGGCGGCGCTTGCCGTGGTAATGTTTGCGGTCGCGTTCTGGCACGGCGATCTTTTATCCGGGATTTTCTCGAAAGACGCAGCCGTTATTGCGGAGAGCGCGGAGTATTTGAAAGCATACGCGATCGACTGCCTTCTGACCTGCTTCCTGTTCTGCTTCATCGGCTTTTTCAACGGGCTGGGCATGACGCGGTTCGTCATGATCCAGGGCATTATCGGCGCGTTTCTCGTTCGTATTTCGGTCGCGTTTCTGATGAGCCGCGAAGTCCCGGTCTCTATGTTCCATATCGGACTTGCTACGCCGTGCTCCACCGTGCTGCAGGTTTGTATGTGCCTGATTTGCTTTTTCATCGTCAATCACAGATATCGCAAAGCGGATGCGCTGCGGAATATGCAGGCATAAAACGAAGCCCCTTCCGGATCGGAAAGGGCTTATTCTTTATTCTTTTGATTCGGATGTTAACTCTTGCTCGTTGCGGATTTCCTTTTTCGCGATATCATTGGTATCAATCGTATCGCGGAAAACGAGGAATCTCTGATACGGGAACTCGGTCGCAAGGTTCAGAATCATGTTGATTCCGGTAACGAGGTATTCGTTCCAGTGCAGCGTGTCCGCCAGATAGTGCACTAAAAGCACGGAGAGCGGCGTAAAGACACAATAATATGCGAAGACAAGCAACATTGCCTTTGGCACGTTTGAAGCGCTTTTGAACGTGTAGCGACGGTTAATCGTGAAGTTCCAAAGTACGGACAGAATCAGCGCGATCAGGTAGCTGACCCAATTCTCCCAATGAAGCAGCTCATTCATGAGTGTGAAGCTGCCGAACTCGATCAGACCTGCGGAAGCGGCTATCAAAACGTATTTTATAGTGCGTAAAACTTCTTTTGCCATAGCTCTTACCCGTTTAATCTGCTTTCAAATTCTGGATCCAGATATCCGTTTGGATCGCCGTCAGGGATGTCTTCTCCTTTGTGATAGTCGGGCGTTCGGATCAGCTTGCGCCATTGGTACGGCGATATCGGCTGTCTGGGCAGGTCCGCGGCATAAGCGGCAGTTGTGTGCCAGACCTGATGGCAGGCGGAACAGCGAACGATCCAATCTCTGCCGGAAATTTTGATTACAGACCAGTTATCGGCATTCGGAACGCGGCAGTTGCATTTGTAAGTCATAGAAAGCCCCTTTTATGATAGTTTATTTTTACTGAGCGTAGGATAAATGGTGTTGGTGTATTCCTCCATCGTCATGACGTTACACATGGCAGGCGAACTGTAAAGAAATACGCGGTCGTACTGATAGCTGTACGCGGCATTCTTTGAAAGAATCAACTGATCGCGAACGTCAATTTCAAGACGGGAACCGACCTCTTCGATCATCCTTGCGGTTTCGATATCATCGGAAGAGGGAATCAAAATCCCGGACGGATGATTGTGCGTCAGGATCAGATATCTCGCTTTGTGCGTTAAGGCCGTTTCAATTACACGGCGCGGCTCAAAGCTGACGTGTGACAGCGTACCGATCTGAAGCGTTTCGGTGTGCAGAACCGTCATGTTGGAATCCAGACAGATAATGCGAAGCGTTTCATACCGGTCGCCCATGCCGAGCGCAATCGCATACCGGCATGCGTTTTCCGGCGTTTCAAGACGAGTGGCGCCGTTCAGCGATCCGGCTGCTTCTATCGACAGGCGGTGATGCAGATCGTAGAGTGCGTGCAGGAAGAGCGCTGTTTTTTCGCCAACGCCGTCAATATCCGACAGCCGAAGCGGATCAGCCTCCAGAACGCCGGTCAGCGAACCGAATGTATTCAGCAGACGGTGCGAAAGTTCATTGACGTCTTTGCGCGGAATGGCGTAGGTCAGCAGCATTTCCAGCACGACGTGATCCGCCATGCCGTTCATGCCTTGATTCCGATACGTTTCCCGGATACGTTCCCGGTGTCCCGCGTGTATATTCTCACTCATGCTTCTTATTTTACCTTTTCCGATGGATTTCGTCAATCGCGGATCTTATGTAAATCTTCGTCCGGAACGCATTCTGATCCGCTTTGAATCATCCTTTTATTATAACACCGCACAGAGCCCAAAAGTCCGTTGCATTCGAATATTTTTTTTATTTTTTATAACAGACAGGGGATTACGGTGAGGCGGTACCTCAAAAATGTCCAAAAAAAGGGCAGAACATGCCCTTTCCGAAAATAATTGCCTTGTGTGTCTGTAAAGAAGAACGCGCTTACAGGTTTTTGAGAAGACCGGTCGCTTCATTGAACTCGTTGATGAGTTCGTCGATCTCGTCAACCTGCGCATGGATATCCTTCCAGTAGTGTTTGTCATACCACTGTGCGTTGAGCTCATGAACGTCTTTGCCCTGCTGCTCGACCCAAGTGTAGTACTTGAGGTTATGAACGCGCTTGCGGGTTTCATAGGTAAGCTCTTCCATTGTATCGGTGCGGATGCCGTGCAGATGCTCCGCCCAATCTGCGGCCGCCATCGCTTCGGAGTATGCGCCGTCCGCTTCCTCAAGCTCGCGGATGCGGCTTTGGTACATGACGGCGGAGTCGGTGCCGACGGTAGCAAGTATATCATGCTCGTCGAGCTCATAGTACTTCGCCATCTTGATGCAGCACAGCACGTTCGCAATGCCGGAGATGCCGAGAAGGGAGAGCTGCTCGACGGTTTCTTCCGGAACGCCGACAACATCACGAAGATACTTATGACCGATCGGATCGTTGAAGAGACGGAGGAGCTTCTGGCTGTCCTCGTCGTCGATGGCGATGACCATATCGGTGTTTTTGACGTTGTGAATCCACGGCACGTGCTTATCGCCGATCCCCTCGATGCGATGACCGCCGAATCCGTTGTTAAGAAGCGTCGGGCACTGCAGCGCCTCGCCGACTGCAAGCTTGGAATCCGGATATTGCTCCTTCAGGAAATCGCCTGCGCTCATCGTGCCCGCCGATCCGCTGGTGAAAGCCGCGCCTGCGAAGCGGTCGCCCTCTTTACGGATCTCTTCGACCGCTTCATAGATTGCTCTGCCGGTTACGTTATAGTGCCAGAGCGGATTGCCCATTTCTTCAAACTGGTTGAAGATCATCATGGACGGATCCTTTTTAAGCTCCCAGGTCTTGTCGAAGATCTCTTTGACGTTGGACTCGCACCCCGGCGTTGCGATGACCTGACCGGCGATCTTGGAAAGCCAGTCGAAGCGTTCCTTGGACATTTCCGCGGGAAGGATCGCAACGGAATCACATGCCAGAAGTTTTGAATTGAATGCGCCGCCGCGACAGTAGTTGCCCGTGGAGGGCCAGACCGCGTGATGATACGTGGGATCAAACTGACCCGTTACGAGCCGCGGAACGAGACAGCCGAAGGAAGCGCCGACCTTGTGGCAGCCGGTGGGGAACCATTTGCCGGTCAGAAGAACGATGCGCGCCTTTACGCCGGTCAGGGAAGACGGAAGCTCGATATAGTTGACGCGGCCGTATTTGCCGTCGCCGCCCTTTTCCACGGGATTGTTTTTCCATGTGATGCGGAAAAGATTCAGCGGGTTTACGTCCCAAAGACCGACATCCGTCAGCTTATCTTGAATTTTTTCCGGAATCTTCGACGGATCTTCCATCTGCGCAAAGGTAGGAATAATGATGTTCTTTTCGCGCGCGCGCTTGATCGAACGTGCGAGGTTCTCGCGATTCATGGTCAGATCAATCATTTGAAATCTCCTTTTCACTCAGTATTAACGGCAAACGCCGTATTTCTCATCATAAATAATAATACACGGTTTTCCTTTGTTTGTAAACAGATATTCCAAACCGCCAAAAATATTTTTTGACACGAATAAATATTTTTGTCTTCCTATCTTGACAAAAGAATGGTACAATCATTACGGAGGAAAAGATGGTTACGACAGGGATATCAACTGCGAGTTTTTTTGATACGCTGATGCTGGAGGATGCACCCGCGCTGTTTCGGCAGTGGGGCGTGAATTGCGCGGAGTATTATCTGAACAGCTACTGCGAATACGATCCGGTTTTTGTCGATTGCCTTGCGAAGGAAACGGAGGATGCGGGGATCCGTGTTGTCGGTGTCCATCCGATGAGTCTGCAATATGAGCCGTTGCTGTTTACGCCGCATCCGAGGCAAAGATCGGACGCCATGAAAGCATACGAATTGGTTTTGCGTGCCGGAGAAAGGCTCAAGGCGGATCACTACGTGATGCATGGTCCGGTCGTATTGAACGGCGTAGCGAAAAACCTGCAGCTGGAGCGTCTTGCGCCGATTTTTGATACGCTTTCCGACATGGCGGAGGATCACGGCCTGCATCTGACCCTCGAAAACGTCAGCTACAGCATCATGCCGACGCCGGAGATCGGGCTTGCGATCCGCTCGATGATTCGAAAACCGCTGTATCACACGCTCGACGTGAAGCAAGCGATCCGTGCGGGCGTCGATCCGACGGCGTTTGTTGATGCCTTTGGAGAATCCATCATTGCCGTGCATGCCTGTGACTGTGACTTTTCGAGCGGACGACCGCGCTATTGCCTGCCGCCTTTCGGCGGATTCGATTTCAAAGCGCTCGTCGACGCGCTCGTACGGAAGGGCTTTGACGGCACGGTATTGCTGGAGGCATACAGCGATATGTATCGTGAACAATCCGAACTCAGAGACGCATATTTTGCGTTGAAAAAAATGATCAATCCGTAAGGAGAAACTTATATGGAACAGAAGAACTTTGATTGCGATGCGATGAGGATCCCGCTTTGCGGAAAAATGGCAGAGCTCGACGCTGCGCCCGCGAAGCTTGATGCGCATATCGTGAAATGAAAAACAGAGCTGTCGGAACCAAGACTCCGTACCGGGTCGATATCTTTACGATTGTAATGGTAACGGCTTTGGTTTTGTTTGGCCTTATAACGCTGCTGGACGTTCTTTCCGATCCGTTTGACGGCACGGAGAAGACCTTTGCCGAATTCTACGATCGGCTGAATTTCGAGTATTTTTCGCGTCAGATCGGCAATATTCTGATCTCGCTTGCCGTTCTCGTGCCGCTTGCGATCTTCGATTACGACAAATACAAGCCGTTCACAAAAGCGGCATACGTCGTATGCCTGATTCTGCTTTTTCTGCTGGTTGTTGCTGGTGAAAGCACGCGCGGCGCGCTCGGCTGGTATAAGCTCGGGACGCGCGCTTTTCAGCCTTCGGAAATAACGAAGGTCGTTTTGATCGTTGTACTCTCCAAAGCTGCATCCGAGGCTTATGACCGTCGCGGGCCGATCGGATCGCTTCGAGATTTTCTGAAGCTGTTTCTGTACTTCTTCGTTCCGTTTCTTTTGGTCCTGTTGCAGCGCGACTTCGGTACTGCAATGGTCATGCTGATTATTTTCGGCGGGGTGCTGTTTTGTGTTCGCGTACAGTGGAGGTATATATTCGGAGGGTTATTTGCGTTCGGAATCGGAGGCTTTTTAAGCTGGATGTTTCTTTTGACGAATACGCAAAAGGAGCGCATTCGCGTGTTTCTGGATCCCTCGCGTGATCTGGAAGGCAAAGGATTGAACGTGCTGCATGCAAAACAGGTCATCGGCAGCGGCGGATTCTGGGGGAAAGGGTACTTTTCAAAAGGTACGCTGATCCAAACCGGATATGTACCGGAGTGGCGTACGGACTTTATCTTTTCCGGTATCGGCGAAGGACTCGGCTATTTCGGCGCCGCGCTTTTGATCCTTGCGTACTTCATTTTGCTTTTTCATTGGCTGCATACGGCGCTCGTTGCAAGGGATACCTTTGGACGATGCCTGATCGTCGGATGTACGGTTATGATCGTGACGCACGTATTTGAAAGTGTTGCGATGAATCTCGGCGCGATGCCGGTTACTGGTATCCCGCTGCCCTTTATCAGCTACGGCGGTTCCAACATCCTCGCGTCGTTCGCCTGCGTCGGAATTGCCATGAGCGTTTATGCGCGCGCGGCAGGGAGGAAACAACTATGATCATGAGAAAACTCAATGCAGGCGACCGTACGCAGGCGGAGGTCACGTGGCGGGAGGTTTTTGAGGAACCGCGCGCGTTTACCGAATACTATTTTAACGTGCGCTTTTATCCGGAGCATTCCTTCGGTGCGTTCGACGGAGACCGCTTGATCGCTATGACGCTCGGCCGTCCCACGGTGATTCGCGCGGAAGGACGGGATCTGCCTGCGCTTCTGATTGCCGGCGTTTCCACGCAGCCGGAGTATCGTGGAAGAGGATTGATGCACGATCTCGTTTCAAGGCAGATTGCGCATGCAAAGGAGAACGGATTTGCCTGCTGCTACCTGCACCCTGTTTCGGAAACGTTGTATGCGTCGCTCGGTTTTCGCAACGGAACGGATGCGCTGATTATTCGATCCGATCCGAACCGTGTGCATTCTTCGTTCAAATGGAAAGAAAACGCATCGAATCGGGATCTTCTGTCCGTATACAACGCATTGCTTTTGTCGCATGACGGCATGCAGCTGCGCGACGAAGCGGAATTGACGGCTGTGTTCTCTGATTACGCGACCGATCACGCGCAAACGCTTGCCGTTTATTCGGGGAGCCAGCCGATGGGGTACGTTTGTTATTCGCAAGAGGGATCTGTTTTCGAACTGTTTGCGCTTAGTGAATCCGCATACGAAACATTGCTCGATGAAGCGGCGAAGCGGGCAGGCAGGGAATTGAAGGCTATCGTTCCGGTCGATTGCGGGGTTATTGGTGAACGCGTGTACAGCATGCAGTATCTCGTTTTCAATGATTCGTTTCAGCTGCCTCTGAAAAACGGCTTCTGCCGTCTGGCATACTGAGCGATGCCTGAACAGCCGGTATCAAACCGGCTTTTTCTTTTGCATATCTTTCGATCGAGGCGCATAATTTTCGGCAAAGAGTCGGAGGATTGTGAAATGAAAGTAATCGTCGTATCAAAACGCACGTGGATCGCATTGCTGATCGCTCTCGCTTTGCTTGCGATTGTTCTGATCGTAGTATTAACGTCGCAGGGGGAGAACCCGGAGACCGCCGCGCCAACGATGACGGTTGTCGACGCGTACGAACTGAACGCGATCCCGGTGACGTCGCGCCTTGTGCCGGTTTATCGCGTTTCACGCGATGATAAAGCAATCGCGCTGACGATCGACGCGGCGTGGAGCGCAGATAAAACGCAGTTTATTCTCGACACGCTCGACCGTTACGGGATTAAGGCGACGTTTTTCCTTTGCGGGGTATGGGTCCATGCCTATCCGGAGACGGTAAAGGAGATTGCGGCGCGCGGACACGAGATCGGGAATCATTCGCTTACGCATCCGCATATGAATCGCCTCTCCGCTGAAGAGATCCGAAAGGAGCTTTCTTCACTCGATGATGAGATCGAAAGCCTGACCGGGCAGCGCACAAAGCTGTTTCGCGCGCCGTTCGGCGAATATAACGATACCGTTGTTTCCACAGTGCGTGATATGGGATACGAAGTTGTGCAGTGGAATCTTGATACGGTCGATTGGAAAGAAGGCAGGTCTGCTGATACGATCCTGAATGCGGTGCTTCCCAAGCTGACAGACGGCAGCATCATTCTTTCGCACAACAACGGCTACGAGATCGAAACGTATCTGCCGAAGCTGATCGAGCAGGCGCAATCGCAGGGCTATCGGTTCGTCACGATTTCCGAACTGTTGCCGGAAGGCGATCGGTCGGTCGACAGCAATGGTCTTTGCAAACCGGTAGGTTGATGATCTTGCTTTTATTCGATATACTGAAAGAACACGGTGAAAATCGTGTTCTTTTTGCAACCAACAACGCGTTTTATCGCTCTACAAGGGTGTAAGTGCTTACAGAAAGAGAAACGAAAATGATGAACACAGGTTATTTTGAACGGGTGTATGAGAAGACGTACAGATCGCTGATCAAATACGCGATCGTGCATCTGGACGATCCGACAGATGCGGAGGACGCGATTCAAAACGTGTACGTCGATTTCTATCGGCGGATCACGCAATACGGACATATCGATATTCTATCGCCGGAAGCATTCCTGATCAAGATGCTGAAACGCGAAATCATTCAAAACTATCGTGAACGGGAACGCCGTAAGCTTCGTTTTGTGGATGAGATCAAGGAGGGTCACATCCCGGACGAGCCGTTTGAAGACGTCGTGATGGATCGAGCGATGGCTGAGGAAATCCTGAAACAGGCAAAATTACTGCCGAAGGAAATGTATCGCACGTTTGTGCTGTATTACGGTTATGAGATGTCGGTATCTGAAATTGCAAAACAGCTTGACGTCAGCAAAGAAGCGATCAAAAGCCGCTTGCTTCGCGCACGGAACACCTTGAAACAACGAATGGAAGACCATAGTTTGAACGGAGGAATGAAACATGAATGACAGAATCTATTATCATACTGCGCTCGAATGCGCGCTTTTGGACGGCGTATCCTTGGAGAAACGGATCAACGCCCGCATCGCAAATCTTCCCAAGCGTCGGGAGATCCGTGTTCGGCTGCCGAAACGCCTGATCATCGCGCTGGTAGCCGCTGCTGTATTGCTTCTCGCTTCCGTCAGCTATGCCGCGGTGCTGATCCGGAACAAGGCGTTCAAGGAGTATACGAACGGAGAGATTGAGAACATCATCGCTGAAGTAGAGAAACCGCTGAGTGAAGACAAACATGACGGTTGGCAACCGTACAATCTGATTTTGTCCGACGACGTGACGTCGACCCAAACGGATGTGCTTTGTCCGGTTTCGGACGGCGTGATGCAGCTTTCGAAACTGCATTTTAACGGATCGCAGGGACTTGCCGCGAGCTTTTTCTACCGCACAAGGGAGGGAAACCCCTGCATCGTCACGGATCTTTGCGCTCTGTGGAACGACGAAGGGGACAGAAGGGCAAGCACGGTCAATTCGTTTGATACTTATGCGATCGATCATTACTGCGGGGAAGCCTATTTTGCTGCAGGAAGCAATCCGCTTCTGCCGGACACGACGTTTGTGTTTACTGGCAAGGTCAACGGAGACGATTTTATCCTGACCTATGTGTTGACGGAGGAGACCTTCGAATTCTTGCGGAGGCAGTCCGTAGAGTCGTTGAAAGCGCACGAAGAACTCGTCAATCGAATTCCGGACGAAGGGACGCCGGTGGGCTATACCTATGAAGGCGTCACACTGACGGAAGTTGCTGTGGCGGACAATCTCATGTACTTTACGGTTGTCTCCGACGGTGTCAGCAATGTGGAACGCGAATTACCGCCGTACAGCGAGTACGACAGCGGCTTTTATCCGGTGATCGACGGAAGGATCTGTGACGAGTACTATCTTGGCGTTACAGAAGGTAAGAACCCGGACGGAACGGTGTACTGCACTTATCTGCCCTATACGCCCGAGACGGCACCGACAGAATCGCTGATCACATATAACGGCATTGCATTCCGGTATGAATGGGAAACGGAAAAAGTCACCCTTCCGAAGGACCGCACAGAGTACGAAGCATGGCGAAAGGAGAGCATGGTGCTTTGCGCACCGTACTGTGAAGAGGACTGGGTCTGGCAATTCCGTGAACAGATCGGCGACGCTGCCGTTACGGATCTCGTCTTCCACACCCGTTCCATGTTGGGTGTTATCGGGATTGCGTTTGAATCGGATCATGGCTTCACATCCGATGCGGATCGGCCGAAGGTCATGCTGAACGGCACAGCGCTCATGTATATCGGCGAAATCGATCCGCTGACTGGGACCGCTCCCGGCATTCGCAGCGACGGCAAAAAATGCGGTTACTGCATGGTTGGTTATTCTCCTGCCGATCTCGGCGACACCTTTACGCTGACCGTCATATGGCACGGCAATACAGCGTCCGTTACGCTGCGTTTGTCGGATGTCATTCGCTGTAACGCCGAAGAGATCCGCGATTACCGATCATTGTTCGATTATTAAGCATACCAAAAAGAAGCAGTCGATAGATCGGCTGCTTCTTTTCGCCTTTTGTAAAAAAATATCGCCGCGAACGATTCGTTCACGGCGACATGGCGCGGAAAGTGGGATTTGAACCCACGCACGGCTTCAGACCGTCTACTCCCTTAGCAGGGGAGCCCCTTATAGCCACTTGGGTATTTCCGCGTGCTATATCGAGAAAATGGCGGAGATGGTAGGATTTGAACCCACGGA
>JAFOTD010000017.1 GCA_017388175.1 Clostridia bacterium
TATCCCGAGGTCATCTTTAAAACAGAGCGCATTGCCAAGCGCATGGAGGAGATCCGGGTTGAGACGGAAAGATTGCGTCAGGAGGCAGAAGCGCGTGTTGTTCAGATGCGGTTGGAGGTTGCAGAGAATCTGGAACCCACAAGACGCGTGAAAAACGAGATCATCGAAAAACAAGACGCCTTGATCAGTCTGCTTTACCGGGAAGAAGACGCTAGTCCGGAGATCCGGAAATTGAAGCGGGAAGTTGAAACGAAAAAGGCTGTGCTGCAGAAGCGGCGTGCGCGGTTTCCAAAGTTGTAAACGGCATGGCTGACGGACACCTGCCTGGACGGACAGGATTCTTTTGTCCGGCTTTTCGATATGCCGGGGATCCCGCATCCCTGATGACCGAGGTTCCAATTATGATACCCAAGGATGCAGCCGAACTGTTTGTTTCAGGTGATTTCGGAGTGTTACGAACCGCTTGCATTTTTCCTGTTCGGGACTATAATATGCTTTGCATCAAACCAATGGAGGACAATCATGAAAAAAACGGTACTCATTTTGATTATTATCGCAGCGCTTGTGCTTTCGCTGGCTGCCTGCAAAAGCTCTTCGGCTGCTCAGCCCGAGGAAAACGCCGGGACCGACGCGCCGCTCGTGACGGGCGCGCCGCAGCAGAATCTTGAAACGGATGCCGAACTGCCCGCCGCCGAAGTGTTCGAAACCACTGCTCCTTCCGAAGCGGAAGAAGATGTCTGCACCATGACCGCCTACCGAGCGGGCGGTGAGCCCGTGATTCTGAAAGGCAAGGACGGGGTCTTTACAACCGAGGACGGAACCGTTTATGATCTGGGCAATGACGGTATGCTCCGCGCCGAGGGTTTTGAAGATCTTTACATCAACGACCTTGCGGCCAAGGCGGCAGCCCCCGAAGGCGCAGTTGGTACCGCTCCGGTGATTGCGAGGCAGGACGGCGAGCGCTTTGAAGCGGTCATCGTTATGGAGGGCATGGAGGAAACCGTCAACTACGAGCACATTCGGAACGAGGCGCTCGGCTTTGAAATGGACTACGACTGCGAATCCTTCTCTCGCAGCCATGAAGAAGATTGCGAACGCTTCGTGTTGGCCTTGAACGATCCCGAGAAACCCGAATACTATCTTGAGCTGAGCTACAAGCCGGAGAGTGCCGAATATGCCGCCGGTGCGATCAGTGAAGCGCTCTCTGCGGAGTATGAACTCTACCGGGACGATTCCTACATGCTTGAGCATGCGGGCCGCTGCATCTACATCAGCACCACCTCGGTCAAGGGCGGCGACTACCTGCCCGAGCATCTGCAGACGGTGTACGTCATCCCCGCGGGCGACGGCTGCATCGTTGCCATGGAGCACTGCGCAATCGAGAGCGCCGAAGGCATTGGGAGACGTTTCACCTATATGATGCACACCCTCTCGCTCATCGAAAAATAATGGACATGCACCGCGCATCGGGTCTTTGAACGCCTTACGCAGGATAAGCCCGACATTACTACAACAGCGACAAAAAGGGCCGTTTCCACGTTCAAAAAGATCGTGAAAGCGGCCTTTTTTTCAAACCGGCATTTCTCCGCCGGTCATCCCAGCAGGGAATGAGCTATATGGATCGGCGGCCGAATTGACTGCCTTCAACTCTGATTCGTGTATTCCGGGATTCCGGAATAACCCTATTTAGCATTTTGTAAATGCCATATCCCAAGCAAGCCCCTATCATGTCGATTTCATTTTATCAGAATTCAAGTCCTGTCGGAAGGTAATAGGCGTTATTCTTTCCTGCTGGTTTTGGCATATGCTCACAATGGCACATGAACACGGCATGCAGTTTCCGCAGCATGCTGCGCCGGAACACTTTCAGTACTTTATAATAACCTCATTATTTATTTGCAAAAGAATCTTTTATCTGCTTCAGGAATCTTTCCGCAATAGGCGTGAAGCTCTGGTATTTATTCCAGATCAGATACATTCTTATTTCAAGGCGCGGCGCAAGCGGCAGGAAGACCAATCCGTTTTCCGGCGAGGTATTAATCAGGTTGTTCAGCGTCAACAGGATTCCAAGACCTTCTTTCGCAAACATGGAGCCGTTGTATGAAAGGCGGAAGGAGCCTTCCAGTTGAAGCTCCGGAAACGTATCGCCTGCCCATGGGCGGATATCGTTCTCCCAGCTTTGTTCGGAACAGAACAGAGGCCGTCCCGCAAGGTCCTGCGCAGTGATGCATTCCTTCTCTGCCAGCGCGGAAGATGCGGGGACGACCGCACCGAAATAGTCTGCCTCCGGGAAAAGGATGTGGTTATATTTTCTTTCATCCGGCGCTTCACAGATCACCGCGAAATCTAAAAGCCCCTTATCCAGCTTTTCCGTGACCTGCTCGGTATCCCCGCTGGTGATGTGATACCGGAGATCCGGATAGGTTTCCTTAAAGGCGAGGATCTCCCTGGCCAGATAACGGATCTGATAGGACTCCGCCAATCCGAAATAAATATCGCCGCCCGTAATGTCGTCCAGCGTCAGGAATTCCCGCTCGATCTTATCCGCCATGAATATGAGATCCTCTGCCCGGTTCCGAAGAAGCACGCCCTCCTCCGTCAGCGCGATGCTGAAACTGTGCCGGATGAAAAGCTTCTTGCCAAGCTCATCCTCTAAGACTCTCAGCGCCTTGGACAGTGTAGGCTGCGTTACGTGCAGTTGCTCTGCAGCGCGGGACATATTCTCTTCTCTGGCCACTGCCAGGAAATACCTTAGCGTACGAATCTCCATGATCGGGTATTCTCCTGAGTCTTGATGGAATGATATGTCGATAACGAATATCATGATATTCATTATAACCATTAGCGAAGCATTCGTAAAGCCCTTATAATGAAATCACAGAATGAAAAACAATCGGGAGAACCCTTAAGATGAAGGAAGAACTGGAGAAAATCCTCACGAACCTTTCGGATGCAGGATGCGGAAGCGAGGAACTGGAAAAAGCGAGAAAGCTCTACGAAGCCGGAGACGCAAAGGCCCTGATCCGATATTTTCGGAAATGCCGGTGCAGCCGGATGGAGGAGCTTCACGAGAGCCAGCGAAAAGTGGACTGTTTGGACTATTTGATCCGGCAGACAGCAAAAGCGATTCAATAAAGAGCATGAAAGAAGGAGAGAAAGATCATGATCAAGAAAGAAGAACTCATACTCACAAGCGAATGGGACAAGACTTTCCCGAAGAGCGAAAAAGTCGATCACGGCAAGGTGACCTTTGTAAACCGTTACGGCATTACGCTGGCCGCGGATATGTATGTTCCGAAGGATGCAAAGGGTAAGCTTCCCGCGATCGCCGTCTGCGGTCCCTTCGGCGCGGTCAAGGAGCAGTGCTCCGGCCTGTACGCCCAGACGATGGCGGAGCGCGGATTCCTGACGGTCGCTTTTGACCCCTCCTTCACCGGCGAGAGCGGCGGCAATGTGCGTTACATGGCATCTCCGGATATCAACACCGAAGACTTCATGGCCGCGGTTGACTTCCTCTCCCTGAACGAGAAGGTCGACCCGGAGCGCATCGGCATCATCGGGATCTGCGGCTGGGGCGGCATGGCCCTTAATACGGCGGCGCTGGATACCCGCATCAAGGCGACCGTTGCCTCCACCATGTACGACATGACCCGCGTGAACGCGAAAGGTTATTTCGATTCTGAGGACAGCGAGGAAGCCCGCTATCAGAAGAGAGCCGCCATGTGCGCCCAGAGACTCGAGGATCTGAAGGCCGGCGAATACAAGCCGGGCGGCGGCGTGGTCGATCCTTTGCCGGAAGACGCGCCTTTCTTTGTCAAAGACTACTACGATTATTACAAGACCGGACGCGGTTATCACGGCAGGTCTCTCAATTCCAACGGCGGCTGGAACGTCATCGGCTGCGAGAGCTTCATCAATCAGCCGATCCTGAAGTACAGCAATGAAATTCGCAGCGCCGTCCTTCTGATCCACGGCGACAAGGCGCATTCCTGCTATTTCTCGCGTGACGCCTACGCCGATATGATCAGGGACAGCAAGTACGCGGACAACAAAGAACTGATGATTATTCCGGGAGCTGTTCACACCGATCTCTACGACGGCGGCGGCAAGAATGCCATTCCCTTTGATAAGCTGCAGAACTTCTTTGAAGAATATCTGAAGTAAGGAGCGGACGGATGAACAAACGGTTCTTACTTGCATTTATCATGCTGGCGGTACTTGCTGCCGTGGCAGGCTGCAAAAGCGGGCAGCAAGAAAATCCGTCTGCAGCCGCTGGCGCGCGAGAGGGAATAACAACCCAAACGACAGAGTCCGCAAAGGCAGGCGGTTCAGAACAGGAACAAGCCGCTCAGATTTCAGAGGAGAATGCTTCTTCGAAGACTAACGGGGGCGTCGATCCGGTACAGCCGACGGATCCGGTGCGTGAAGAGGAGCCGGCAGCCGTACAACCGTCCGCGGAAGAACTCGCAACAGAGGAGGTAAAAGCAAAAATGCTGAAAATGATGATCGGAAATACAACGGTTGCCGTTGAATGGGAAAACAACGAAGCGGTAGAAGCGCTGAAGGCGCTGTGCGAAAACGAGCCGCTTGTGATTCAGATGTCCATGTACGGCGGGTTTGAACAGGTCGGACCTATCGGTACAAGACTCCCCTCCCATGATGCACAGACCACCACCTTTGCCGGAGACATTGTACTGTACTCCTCCGATCAGATCGTCGTATTCTACGGTTCCAATTCCTGGGCCTATACGAGACTCGGCCATATTACCGATCGGAATGCCTCCGAAATCGCCGATCTCCTCGGTCATGAAAACGTGATGATCACGATCCGTATGGAGGACGCAGAATGAAGATCCTTGTATTAAACGGCAGTCCGCACGTAAACGGCGCAACTTCGGACATGGTCGGTGCTTTCGCGCAAGGCGCGAAAGAAGCCGGTCATGAAGTGGAGATCATCAACGTTGCGCACAAAAACATTCACGGCTGCATGGCATGTGAATACTGCAGGGAAAAAGAAAAGGGTGTTTGCTGTCAGAAGGATGATATGCAGGCCGTTTACCCGGAGATCCTCTCCTCGGACATGATTGTCTTCGCTTCACCCATTTACTATTTTACCCTGTCCGCCCAGCTCCAGGCAGCGATCCACCGAACGTATTCCATCGACATTCCGAAAAACGCGAAGAAGGTCGCCCTGATTATGAGCTCGGGAAGCGCGTTTGTTTACGGTCCCGCCATTGCACAGTATTATCAGTCCATCGTGGAATACTGGGGCGTCGAAAACGCAGGCATCTTCACGGCAAACGGAAAGCAGAACAAATCGAAAGAAAAAAGAAATGAGCTGTATCGGTTCGGCAGAAGCCTGTAACAGGGGATGAAGCCGCAAAGATCGTAAAAGAAAATCGGAGGTTTTTTCAGAGAATGCAGTACAGAGTCAATAAAAGAACCGGTGATCGCATCAGCGAGATCGGCATCGGATCATCCTATATGTTTGGTGCGGGCACGAACGAGGCAGTTCGCGCTCTGCGCCTTGCCGTGGAAGGCGGGATCAACTATTTTGACCTTGCTGCCGGAGACGGATCAACCTTCCCGATCTACGGGGAGGCGCTGCATGACGTTCGGAAGGACGTGTTTTTTCAGATCCATTTCGGCGCGGATTATTCAAAAGGAACCTATGGCTGGTCGCTGAAGCTGGATACGATCAAGCGCTCCATAGAGAATCAGCTCCGGGAGCTGCGGACAGATTATATCGATTATGGCTTTATCCACTGCCAGGACGAAGCGTCCGATTGGGAGACCTATCGGAAGAACGGGGTCTATGATTACATCCGGCAGCTTCAGAAAGACGGCGTTGTGCGGCATATCGGGCTTTCTTCCCATACGCCTGCCGTTATTCAGAGGATCCTGGACGACGCGAACGTCGACATGCTGATGTTCTCGGTCAACCCCGCTTATGATTACGGCCGGGGCGAATACGCCAACGGCAGCGTAGACGAACGCGGTGCCGTATACAGACGCTGTGAAAAGGACGGCATCGGCATTTCCGTAATGAAGCCCTTCTCCGGAGGTCAGCTGCTGGACGAGAAGCAGTCTCCTTTCGGCAGAGCTTTGTCCCTATATCAGTGTATCCGGTACTGTCTGGATAAGCCCGGCGTTCTGACGGTTCTTCCCGGAGCCCGGAGCGTGAAGCAGGTCGAAACTCTGCTGGCCTACTATGACCAGACGGAGGAAACGACAGATTATTCTGTCATCGGAAGCTTCGCGCCGCCTCAGGCGAGCGGAAAATGTGTCTATTGCAATCATTGCAAGCCCTGCCCCGCGGGAATTGACATCGGGCTGGTCAATAAGTATTACGATCTGGCCGGAGCAGGAGATGCAATGGCTGTGGAGCATTACCGGACGTTAGAAAAAAACGCGTCGGATTGTATCGGATGCGGGCATTGCGACAGCCGCTGTCCCTTTCAGGTTCATCAGAGCGCACGGATGGCGGAAATCAGAGAGTATATGCTTTCTTTCTGATCCGTCTCTCCGTGTGTGCATTGCGGCATTTTCCGATTCAATCAACACCGGAATGACAGTTTAATCGATAAACGCTTTGATTCCATATCCCGAAAAGACTCAAATACGGCGTTTCTTTTCCATGGCTGTTTGGATTAGAAACGCCGGGACGTCTTCGAGGGGTTCTTTTTCATCCCGCCGATAACAGAATTGTGAGAAAACCGTCGTACTTTTGGCATTTGCAAATATCGTATAATTTGATATAATGAATCATCATCCGCGGTTCCGTGATCCGTGTAAGGAGGCTTTCGATGAACACCACATATGTATGCGGTCACCGCAATCCCGATACCGATTCCATCGTATCCGCGATGGCATACACCCGCCTGATGAACGCGCTCGGCGACAACGGTTACGTGGCGGCGCGCCTCGGTCATCTGAACGACGAAAGCGCGTTCCTGCTGCAAAAGTTTCACTTTGAGTCCCCTCTGTTTCTTCACACGGTTCGTACGCAGGTGCGGGATATCGACTTCGACCGCCCGCCGCTGCTCGGAACGCGCGTTCCGGTCAGCTACGCGTGGGAAGTGCTCGAAAGCAAAACCGACAACCATTCCGCGCCGATCATCCTCGAGGATGGCTCGCTGTACGGGATCATTACCGCAAGCAGCATTGCCAACAGCGATATGGCATCCATTCAGCGTCCACACATTGAAAATGTCCCCGTCTTTAATCTGCTTTCCGCGCTTGAAGGGCGGATTCTGAACGAGAACGACGACGCGTTTGACGCGCTCAGCGGCGACGTCGTGCTTGCCATGCCGATGTCCGGCGAAACGCTGCGCGGCATGAAGCCCGGCTCGATCGTCCTGTGCGGGCACCAGCCGGACGTGGTTGAAAAAGCGCTTGCCCTGAAAGCGAGCTGCGTCGTGCTCTGCCAAAGCGATCTCGGCGAAACGTATCGCGGTCTGACCTCCGATACCTGTGTGATTGCGACGCCATGCGACGCGTACCGTGCTGCGCGGCTGCTGTATCAGTCGATCCCGGTCAGCCGTCTGGCACAGACGCAGGATCTCGTCTGCTTCCATCTGGATGATTTCATCGACGACGTACGTGAGACGATCCTGCAAAGCCGCTACCGCTCCTACCCCGTCCTTGACGAGAACAACAAGGTCGTCGGAACGCTGAGCCGGTATCACTTACTGCGTCCGAAGCGCAAGCGCGTCGTGCTGGTCGACCACAACGAGGTCGGTCAATCGGTTCCCGGGCTCGATCAGGCGGAGATCGTCGGCATCATTGATCATCACCGCCTTGCCGACGTGCAGACCGGATATCCCACATATATGCGTAACGAGCCGGTCGGCTCGACGACGACCATCGTCGCCACGATGTTTCAGGAGCACGGACTGACGCCGGGCGAATCGCTTGCCGGGCTGATGGCGGCGGCAATCATCTCCGACACCGTCATGTTCAAGTCTCCGACCGCAACACCGCGCGATCGCCGCATCGCGGAACGCCTTGCGCGGATCGCGGGGATTGATCTTGAAGAGCTTGGCAGGGAGGTCTTCTCTGCGGGCCAGAGCGCAGGTAAATCCGCGCGGGCGCTGCTGATGACCGATTTCAAGGAATTCCATCTTGCGGATCACAAACTCGGCATCAGTCAGGTCACCACGATGGATGCTGCGCCGCTGCTGGATCGGAGAGCAGAGTTTCTGGAAGAGATGCAGAAGATGGAGGCCGAAAAGGGCTATGATATGGTGCTCCTGATGATCACGGACGTTCTTCGGGAAGGCACGGAGCTTCTGTTCCTCGGCGACGTGGAGATTTTGAAGCAGGCGTTCGCAGTCCGCGACGTCCACGATCAGCACGTATTCCTGAAAGGCGTCGTCTCGCGCAAGAAGCAGATCGTGCCGGCGCTTGCGATCCTTTGGGGGTGACGATTGCAGGCGTCTGCGGTTTGAAAGGCCGGACGGCACGCGCAACCTCCCGTATTGCGGGAGCGGGGCGGGCCGGCGGCGGGAGGTAGCATCATGATAGGAACACTTGTAAATACGGGCACCGTTCTGGTCGGCGGCATCTGCGGGCTTTTCTTCGGAAAGCTTTTAAAGCCCCGGTTTCAGGAGACGCTGACCATGGCGTGCGGCGTCAGCACGATCTTTCTCAGCATTGCGGGAGCGGTGCGGTATATGATCCCGGTGGACGAGATGAGTCTTTCCGGCGGCGGAGCCATGCTGATCATCGCGTGCATGGCGCTCGGCGGGCTTCTCGGCGAACTCATCAACATCGAGCGAGGCTTCGAAGTCTTCGGCGAATGGCTCAAGAAGAAGACCGGAAGCGCCAAGGATCAGAACTTTGTCAACGGATTTCTGACCGCGTCGCTCACGACCTGCGTCGGCGCCATGACGATCGTCGGAGCTTTACAGGACGGCATCAGCGGCGACTGGTCCGTTCTGGGTATGAAAAGTATTCTGGATCTCGTGATGGTGATGGTATTGACAAGCTCGCTCGGCAAGGGCTGCATCTTCTCCGTGATCCCGATCATCGTGATCGAGGGCGGGCTGACCCTGCTCGCGCAATGGATCAAGCCGATCATGACGGATCTTGCCATGAGCTACCTTTCGATGGTCGGCTCGGTGCTGATCTTCTGCATCGGCGTCAACCTCGTATGGGGCAAAAAAATCCGTGCGGCAAACCTGCTGCCCGCCGTGCTGCTCGCGATCGGCGCGGCGTTCCTGCCGATCTCGTTCTGAGCTTTCATAATAGGATTGCGCAGCCCCGTTCGCAGGACTGCGCCGGGTTTGCCGCCGCGTCCGTCGGCGGTGGCAATCTGCATATATCCTCCGATAAAAAATCGTACTCGCTTATGCAAGCATCGATCCCATCATGACGCCGAATATGAATGAAACAAATCTTTGCAGTTTCTGCTGCGGCGTCGGCTTTTGCGGACAAAAAGATTATTCAGGAAACGAGTAACCGTCGTCAAAGAATTCCCGTCCCTTCGAACACAGAATGATTTTGTATGATTCTTTTTGATGACTTGACGAGGGGACGGTTCGTGTGAGACGAATTCGATGTTTCGTCCGCATAGCGCATATATGTTCGATCGTCGGCACGTGGTTGTTCTCTTGTCGCCGTCACCCCGTTCCGCGTAAAAAAACGACGGAATTCTCGTAAAAAAATATAGCAAACCGGAATTGTTTATGTTATATTAATAAGGTAATGCTCTGCATCGACCGCAGGGCTGAGGCAACATTTTTTACGAGGAGTAAGTACATGAGCAAATTTCTGAAACGGATCCTTGCCCTTTCACTGATCGCGCTCCTGGTGCTGAGTCTTGTCCCGACGGCATTTGCCGAGACGAGCAGCGGCGAGCAGGAATATGAACAGCACGGATTGGGCCGTCTTCCCGAACGTCGGCACGGCAGCACGACGCCGTCCGACAGCTCTCAGTCCGCGCAAGGGCTTCAAACCGCCTCCCTGCCG
Source organism: Clostridia bacterium (assembly GCA_017388175.1). Taxonomy (GTDB): domain Bacteria; phylum Bacillota; class Clostridia; order Christensenellales; family CAG-138; genus UBA3792. The sequence continues at coordinate 9,973 of JAFOTD010000017.1, forward strand.
ACGCAGTACGACAGCCGCAATTACGGCTATATCACCCCGGTCAAAAACCAGGGCGATTACAATACCTGCTGGACGTTCGGCGCGGCCGCGTCCTGCGAGGCCTATATGATCAAGCACGGCGTTCACGTGGGCGAAAACGGACCGAAGGCGGATCTGAGCCTGAATCTGTCTGAGTTTCACCTTGCCTATTACACCTATACCGACGCCTATGATGCCGAAGGCATGCTCACCGGCGATAAGACGTACTTCCTTGGGAGTCATTCGAACGGCAACTTCCTCGAGGCGGGCGGCACAGGCGAACTCGTCAGCTATCCTTTGATGCGCTGGACCGGTCTTGCCGACGAATCCGAAACCGCGCTGATGTACAGCTCCGCAAACTCCGCAGGCTTAGGCAGCGAACACGCATACCAGAACAATGTTGCACACGTGGTCTCCGTCAAGCATTTCTTCGGCTCGAACGTGGATGAAGTCAAGCGCCACATCATGTAATACGGCGCGGGCTCGATGGGCGTACGCGTCAGCAACGCCTCCGGCACCGCATACCACGGCGGCGTCAATACCAATAACGGTACGATCTGCTGGATCCAGTCCGCGGTCGCTTACCAGGATCCCGGCTTCTACTACGCCGACCACGACGTCACCGTCGTCGGATGGGACGATACGTTCTCCAAAGACAACTTCAATCAGGGGCACCGGCCGACCAGCGACGGCGCCTGGATCGTCAAGAATTCCTGGGGCACCGATATCGGCGACGACGGCTATTTCTACGTCTCCTATGAGGACTCCGCCACCTGCGCGAGCTATATCTCCTTCTTCGCCGTGGAGGACGTCGACAATTACGACCACAACTACCAGTACGACGGCTCCGGCAATTACTATAATTCCGAAGAAATGGTCACCGGCGACTCGATCGCACAGGTCTTTACCGCAAACGGAAACGAGACGCTCGAGGCGATCGCTTTGGCGCTTTACGGCGACAACACGAACTACACCGTGAACATCTACACCGGCTGCTCCGTCGACGATCCTACCTCCGGCACGCCGGCAGCGACCAAGACCGGCAACTTCGATTACTGGGGTTACCAGACCATCAAGCTGGACAATCCCGTGACCCTGACGCCGGGACAGCGCTTCGCCGTCGTGATCACCTTCTCCGGAAGCGATATCAACGTCGCGTATGACACCACGATTCAGGAGGATACGTATTATCACATGGGTCTGATCCACATGACCCATCCGAATACCTCCTATTTCAAGGGCGTAAACGACAGCGGCTGGACCAACAAATCCGGCGACGGCAACTACCGGATCAAGGCGTTCACCAAGGACGTTCCGGAAGATCCGGTTCCGATGGACCTGAGCTGCGTCGCTCTCGGCGAAGTGTATCAGACCGTCTCCGGCACCGCCGGGGAGAAGATCGCGCTTCCGACTACGGCGCCTGCCGCGGACGGATGGAGCTTTATGGGCTGGGTCACCGCTCCCTTGCCCGAAACCGCGGAAAAGCCCTCCTTCTATAAGCCCGGCGCAACTTTCAAGCTGACGACCTCCGTTCCGGCGGTCTACGCGCTCTATATGCGGGCGGAAGCGATCGACGCGCCCGTGACCTATGAGCTGATCACCTCCATGCCGGACACCTGGGTCGGCAAGTACGTTCTCGTCGCGATGCCGACGTCCGGCAACACGGAATATGCGCTCACCGGCCTGTCCGCAGGAACCGACGGCGTTAACATCGAAAACTCTTCTACCGGCGCGTCAACGCTCTTTACCAGCACCGGCATTACGCGGAACGGCACGACCTTGAGCAACGTGCCGGACGCCTACGTCTTTGAAGTCGAATCCACGAGCTACGGTCTGTCGCTGAAGAGTGTCAGCGAGGGCAGCTACTACGGCAGCAAGAGCACCGGCAGCGGCTCTGCTTCTTATGCGCTGTATGCGTACCCGGCGTTCCAGGAATCCAACACCACCTGGACGTTCGAGATCGACGACGATGAGATGTACCTGAAGAACAACAGCGCGGGGCAGATTCCGTATCTGGCAGTCAGCAGCGCCTGGGGCTTCTCTTTGACCCGCTACGGCAGCGAATTCAAGTTCTATAAGCAGAACCCGACGGAGAATTACTATTACTCCACCGAGATCGGCGGCGTTTCGCACACCCACACGCCGACCCACGTTGATGCAAAAGCGGCGACCTGCGAAGCTGCCGGCAACACCGAATACTGGTTCTGCGCACCGTGCGGCAAGTATTTCTCCGACGCGGCAGCACAGAACGAGATCACCCTTGCCGATACCGTGATCGCGGCGCTCGGTCATGACTGGGGTGAGCCAACCTACGTCTGGGCAGAGGATAACAGCACCGTGACGGCAACCCGCGTCTGTGCAAACGATCCGAACCACGTCGAGACCGAGACGGTCAACACGACCTACGCGGTCACGACGGAGCCCACGTATGAGGCGGCCGGCGTCGGCACGTACACCGCGGCGTTCACGAACGAAGCGTTCGAGACCCAGACCAAGGAAGTCGAGATTCCGATGCTCGTCGTCACGACCGTGACGATCACGCTGGATCCGTGCAACGAGGGCGAATCCGAAGTGATCACGGTTGAGATTCCGGTCGGCGGAACGATTTCGGAATTCCCGACGGTTACGTATGCCATGCATAAGTTCATCGGCTGGTTCACGGATTCCAGAACGGGATTGCAGACCGGTACGGGCACGCAGATCACGAGCGAGACGGTCTTCAACGAAGACACGACGATCTACGCGAACTGGTATCTGCCGGGCGACGTCAACGGCGACGGCAAGGTAAACAACAAGGACGTCAACCGTCTGATGAGTTATCTCGCCGGAGACGACGTTGCAGTTGTCCTGTTCGCGTGTGACGTAAACGGCGACGGCAAGATCAATAATAAGGACGTCAACCGCTTGCTGAGCTATCTTGCCGGCGATGACGTTGAAATCCTTTGATCGAAAGGCTCTTTAAAAGTCTTTCCCTCACCCTGACGGCAAACGAAGACCCGCGGAATACGCATTTTCCGCGGGTCTCTTTTTCTTCCGATCCATATATTCGGCGAGATACAATCTGTATCAATCGTGCCTTTTTTCTTTGCCGATCCTCCTCAGGACGCCTCTTTCAATTTTTCAAGCTCTTCCGCCTCGAGGATGCGGTACGCGACCTTGCCCACAAGCGTCTTCGGCATATCTTCCTTGAACTCGATGTCATACGGCATCGCGTACTTCGCGATATTTTTGCGGCAGTACTCCAAAAGCTCATTTTTCGTTTCATCGGTCGCGGGAACGCCGGCGGCAAGCTTCACGAACGCCTTGACCTTCTGCATCTTATACGGATCCGGAACGCCGATGACGCAGCTCATCTGCACCTTTTCGTTCGCGTCGAGGATGTTTTCGATCTGACCCGGATAGACGTTGTAGCCCGAAGAGATGATCATGCGCTTTGCACGGCCCCGGAAGAACACGAAGCCCTCCTCGTCCATCGTGCCGAGGTCGCCGGTGTAGACCCACGTAAGTCCGTCCGTGTGCGTGCGCAGCGTTTCGGCGGTCTCGGTCGGATGCTTCATGTACTCCTTCATAACGGTCGGTCCGGCAAGCAGGATCTCCCCTTCCTCTCCGTAAGGAACCTCGCGGTCGGTCCCGGGTTCCACGATCTTGATGTACGTATCCGGGAACGGCAGCCCGATGGAGCCTTCTTTGAACATATGCGGCGGCGTCAGGCAGCAGGCGGTGACCGTCTCGGTCGTGCCGTAGCCCTCGCGCACCTGAATGACCGCCTTATGATCGTAAAGAAACGTGTCGAACTTCTTTTTCAGCTCGATCGAAAGACTGTCCCCGCCGGAGAATACACCCTTCAGGCAGCTCAGATCCGCACCTTCCATGCTCGGAAGCCGCAGCAGGGCTTCGTACAAAGTCGGCACGCCGGCAATGAAGTTGCAGCGATACTTGACGATGTCCTTCGCATAGGATTTTGCCGTAAACCGCGGAACGAGGATGCACCGCCCGCCCTGCGAGAGCATCGTATGGATGCATACGCCGAGTCCGAAGCCGTGGAACAGCGGCATGGCCGCAAGCATCTTGTCGCCGGGACGGAACATCGGGTTTGCCGCGACGACCTGCTGACCGAGCGCGTTGAAGTTTTTGTTCGTCAGCACGATGCCCTTCGTCGTGCCCGTTGTGCCGCCCGAGTACAGAATGACTGCGGGATCGTCCGATTTGCGCTCGACCCGGTAGCGGTAGAAGCAGTGCGCCGACATGTTCATGAACTCCTTCCAGCGGATAACCGGCGCGTCCTTCGGAATCTTTTTGATCTTGCGTCCCGCCGTGAGCATATAGCCCGCGCGAACCGGACGCGACAGCGCATCCTTGACGGACGCGATGATGATATTAACCACCTTCGTGTTCTCGCGGACCGCCTCGAACTTGCCGTAAAACTGATCCAGCGTGATCGCCGTCACGCTTTCGGATTCGTTCAGGTAGAATTCGATCTCCTTTTCGGCGGACAGCGGATGGATCATATTCGCGATCGCGCCGACGAGGTTGACCGCATAGAACATATAGATCGCCTGCGGACAGTTCGGCATCGCGATCGTGACCTTGTCGTTCTCACGGACGCCGATCGTCTTCAGCGCTTTGGCGCAGCGTTCGATCTCGTGCACCATCTGCCGGTAGGTCGTCGAACGCCCCATAAAGTCGAACGCAACCTGATCGGGATACTGCTGCGCAATCGCAGCGACCTTGTCAAACATTGAGCCTTCAAAATAGTCCAGATGAAGCGGCACCGCTCCGAGGTGTTCCGCCCACGGTGTTTTTGCTGTAATCATATTTCGGTTTTCCTTTGTTTCAATATTCAAATCCGCTGGGCTCGCCGAGCGGCTTGTCTAAGAGTTCCGGATGCGCAAAGATGTATTTCACCAGCCGCAGGCTGCGCACAAAATAGAATCCGTCTCCGATGCGCTCGTCGATCGTCGCGCCGAAATCGAGCACGTCGCGGATCTGCTTCGTTCCGTCCGGCATAACCATTTCTTCCTTGTGCAGCGTGCCGACGGTTACCATGATGCTGTTGGTTCCGTAATTGTTCAGATGATGATAGACGGCCGGGCCTTTGATGCTGCCGAGATTGGACAGCAGGACCGTGCTGTAATTGGAATCGCCCTCCTTGAGCGATTTGGGAACTCTGCCGAAGAAATCAAGGCAGCGTATGATTTTAAACACGAACATCAGAAGCGGCCGCGGGATCTTGGCAAAAGCGTCGACCGTCGCGTCGATGCCGCCCGTCGAATGCTCGGACTTGCGTGCTTCGCGCACGTCGCCGTAGATCTGATGGCTGATCTCGTCGATCGTGTCGGTATCCTTCGGCGAGATCTGCATAAATGCCTCTTCCGCATCATCGGCAAAGCGGCGCTTCGCCATGAACGAGAAGCTCATCGTATCCCGCTCGTACATGCGTCTGCCCTGCACGTACCGGTTCATTTTCGGACGTTCTTTGATCATCCGCGCAAGCGCTAAAACGAAGCAGTGGAACACCGTCGTTTTGTAGTTGTCGTGTTCGGCGTTCTTCTTCTCGATAAATCTGACCAGCTCCGTTGCGTCGATCTTGTCGGAAAGGTATACTTCGCTTTCCGTCCGCTTCGGCATCAGGTGCAGCATGATCGTCGTCAACCCCGACACGTCCTTGATGTATCTCGCACCCGGACGGTCACCCCATTTCCGTTTCACTGTGATGGTCCCCCTTATTTTCTACCCCTTTATGTCGCGGCCCAGGTTCAGCCCGGACTGCTGTATATCATACCATATATGACAAAAACCGACAAGCCCAAAGATGCGGTTTTTGCATTTCTGCGGTTCGCGATTTCGGCGTACCGCGTCATTCGACCATTTGTTTTTTTGCCGCAAGGCCGAGGGCCGTGATCGGCGCGCGGAAACGGTATTTCAGAACCGAGGCGCCTGTCACCTGTTTCAGTTATCTTCCTTCCCGTCGGCTTTCCGATCGGTGATGACCCGGTGCATGAAGACGTCGTTTTCATCCATCGGAATCGCATCGCAAAGCGCTTCCGAAAAGCACAGACAAACTGTTTTATCCTCGTTTCCCTTCAGAAAGCGGTCATAATAGCCTGCACCGTGCCCCAGCCGTCTGCCGTCGGGAGCGGCTGCGACGCACGGAACGAGAATCAGGTCGAGTGCGTCCGCATCCGTCGTTTCCGAGCAATTCCGCGGCTCCGGTATACCGTACGCGCCGGGCTTCAGCTCCTCCATGCTCCGGATCCGAACCGCGAGCATCTCCGTTTTCGAAATGCACTTCGGTACGTAAACCGACTTCCCCCGGGCGAGCGCATGCTCGATAATGCGGCTTGTGTCCGGTTCCGTGGGCATCGAAATAAACAGAAAAATCCTTTGTGCGCGCAAGTAAGCGTCGGATGCAAGAACCTGCCCGCAGATGCTTTCACTCGCCGCCGCACGTTCCGATTCCGGCATCGTTTTAAGCTTTGCGGCGATCCTTCTTCGGATTTGTGCCTTGTCATGAATTCCGATGATATCTTCCATTTTCCCCGCTCTTCCTCTCATTTAATTAGATAACAGTATACCAAATCCATCTAAATCAGACAAGTAATAAAAAGGCCGCCGGATCAGAAATAAACGGCAGAAATCCTTTTACATCTGATATGCAATCGGAAACAGTTTCGGCAAAAAAGCTGAAAACTGCTCTTCCGATATGCTTATCGCTGCTCTTTTTCAATGTGTTTCTCTTGTTTTCCGTCCGTCGATTTGTTATAATGCTATCGTTCTATTCAGGACGCATCGGGAGTAATCGCATTTAAACAGGTATCCGTTCAAAGCCTGTCAGAACTTGCTTATGAAAGATGAAAAGCAATATGGTCGAATCGCTCCAGCTTCTTTTTCATTGCGGGGTATTCGAACCGGATGATCTGATCAAGAATACGCTGGGAGCAGCGATCGGATACGCGATCCGGAAAGATTCAGTCGAGGAGAAAAGACGTATGCTGACTAATGATCAGAACTGTGTGCTTTCGCTGCTCCGGGAGAGCATGGGAGCGCCGTCCGTGTATTGCGAACCGGATAGTGCCGGTGCGCTTTGCGGAATCATTCTGCATAACGGGATTCTGTTGACGGTTTTTCCGACGGTGCGAAAAAAGGCCGAAGCGGGCAGCGGACTGATGCAGGAAGCGGAGGCCGAGCTTCGACCGCATTTTTATGCCGCGCTGAAACAATCGCTTCTGCAGGAACACGAGGGTATCATGGTCCTCGGCGGGTTAAGGGACGCCGGATTTGATTGTATTCCTCTGAAAGGCTGGGAGATGCGGAATCTTTATCCGGACAAAGCGATGCGGCAGATGGCGGATTTAGACATTCTTGTTCAGCCGTATGAGCATAAAAGAATCAAGGCCGTTATGGAGGAATTGGGGTTTACGGGGGACGCGGAATCCTCATGGAAACATGACTGCTTTAAAAAAGACGAAGTGACCGTGGAAACGCACAAACGGCTTACGGATGACAGCGGCGTGATCCAGCAGTGGGAGAGGGACGTGTGGAACAGAGCAAATCGTCGGGACGGCATTGTGCAGGCAATGTCCGACGAGGATTATTACATCTTTCACTTCGTACACCTGCATAAGGATTTCATGAACGGATCGCTTGGACTGCGGCGGATAGCGGATACGTGGCTCCTGCAAAAACTGCCGGTGGATTCGGAGGCCGTCTTGCAGACGCTGACAAAAATGGGGCTTCAACGCTTCCACGAAAAGATGGTCGCATTGAGCCGTGCGGCGATGGGCGACACGAGCTTGGATGAAGGCGCGGAAATTATGCTTACGCACGCATGCAAATACGGTATCTACGGATCGGAAAAGTCTTACAAATCGGGACGAATTGCTGCTATGGGAAACAGCGTCAGATCCGGAAAGATCAAGTCCCTGACCGCGGCTGTATTCCTCCCCTACAAGCGCATGAAAGCACAGTTCCCGATTTTGAGGAAATGGCCGATCCTGCTGCCGTTTTGCTGGTGTAAGCGGATATTTAAGCTGATGCGGGGAAACGTCCGCAGAAAGCGTATCATGATGGATTACCGGAATATCAGCGAGGAAGACTACAACGAAATGAAGCGGTTCTTTGAGGCCGGAGGAGTTTTATAAAAGTATCGAAAACCCGGGATCGAAAAGATCCCGGGTTCTCTTTCGCCCGTTATTCGCGGAGTCGGTTACGATTGAAGATTCTTCTTATACCATTCGATCGCCGCGTCGATCCCGCGTTCAAAGCTCCAATCGGGATCATAGCCGAGAAGGTGTTTTGCCTTGCTGATATCAGCGTTGCTGTGTTTGATATCGCCGGCTCGATCCGGTCCGAAGACAGGCTCAATTTCAACACCGAGCGCCTTGGTCAGCCCATAGTAAATATCTATCAGATACTCCCTTCCGCCATACGCAATGTTAAACACTTCGCCCGCGGCCTCACGAGGGGCGGCGCATGCCTTGAGATTAGCCTCAATAACATTTTCGATATACGTGAAGTCGCGGCTCTGCCGACCGTCTCCGTTGATCGTCGGCGCTTCCCCGTGAAGAAGTTGACGAATAAACTTCGGGATAACGGCCGCATACGCGCCGTCTGGATCCTGACGGCGGCCGAAGACGTTAAAGTAACGCAGGCCGTACGTATCAAGACCGTAGTGTCTCGTATATTGCTTTCCCCATTCTTCGTCACACCTCTTGCTCACGGCATACGGAGAGAGAAGTTCCCCTTCCCTTCCCTCTTTTTTCGGGAGGTTCGGCTCGTCTCCGTACACGGAGGAACTGGATGCATATACAAACTTCTTCACGCCGTTCCGCCGGGCTGCCTCCATCATATTCAGCGTGCCCATGATATTGTTGACGCAGTAAAACAGCGGCATTTCGATAGAGCGCGGTACGCTTCCCCACGCCGCCTGATGGAGGACGTAGTCCGCTCCGCCGCACGCTTTCAGGCAGGTCTCCAAATCCTTGACGTCGCCTTTGATAAAGCTGAAGTTGGGATCGGCCAAAAACGGCTCTATATTCTCATAATGCCCTGTAGACAGGTCATCCAGACAACGCACCCTATAGCCGAGATTGAGGATCGCTTCACAAAGATTCGAACCGATAAACCCTGCCCCGCCGGTAACCAGGAACAGACTGCCCTTTGGAAAACTGTCATTTGCGTAACCCATTTTCATCACCTTCCCTTTTCCAGAAATCGACGTCCTAAAGTCTGTTATCCCATATTTCGATGATTCAATTACAATCTATCTTCTATTCTTCAATATTGTCAAGCTCTCTTTAACTTGCGTTTCAATAAGTCAATTAATTCATTGATCTCTGAGATCTTCAACAATTTGACAGCAACTAAATACACTGCAATGCCAATCACTCCGGAAACGACCAAGGTCAGATACTTGTTGATCGGATAAAGCCAAAAGATGGTACGTGGCAAGAAGCAGGCAACCGCGGATGCGAGAAGCACCTTAACGATTGTTACGGTCATCCGCTTCCAATCCAGCTTTACATATTTCTTTGCTGCGACGATCCGAAAAAGAAACGTGATAATCGATGATAGAGAAGTAGCAAGCGCGAGACCGTTCACGCTCCATAGATGGATCAGAACAATATTCAGAATCACATTTATGACAAGACTCGCAACACTGATAAGCATAGGTGTTTTCGTATCGCCATATCCATAAAACAGATCTGTTACGATCGTATTGGATGCGACAAAAAACAATCCCAAAGAGTAAAGCGCAAAGACGCCAGACGTCACTGCCGTGCTTGCTTTGGAAAAGGACCCCCGCTCGAAGACCACCGCTACCAGTTCTATTCGGAACAGAACGCAGGCAAGTGTCACAGGGATCATCAAAGCGGCAAATATGTCGATGATTTTTTCCAACAGACTGCTGAGTTCATCCTCTTTCTTCAACGCGATCAGCTCGATCATTTGCGGGTACAACGCTGTAGCGATCGCTGTAGAGAGCAGTCCGCTGAACACATTTATCAGCTTATGACCGTAATTCAGCGCCGAGATCGTTCCCTCTGGCAGCGTTGACGCCATCGCTTTGTCAATCAGCGTATTCAGCTGAACGACGCCTTCTGAAATCAGCGCCGACGGAAGCCTTTTCAAAAGAACGCCGAATTCATGCGTTTTGAATCGGAAGTCCGGTCTGTATCTGTATCCCCAGTTGACGAACGGAAGCTCAATCAGCAAGCGTACCGCGCCGCCGACAACGAGTGCAATCGCCATTGCCTCAATGCCGAATCGTTTATAAAAGAAAATAGCCGCGAGAATTGTAGGAATATGAGATGCCACCTCGCGGATCTGACTGCCTAAAAACTTGTTGTTCGCCTGTAGAATCGATGCATAAATAGCCGCTGCAATTATGAAAAAATACATCGGCGCAGAGATGCGCACCAACTTGATGCAGAGTGCACGTGTCTCTCCCTCGAACCCCGGCGCAACCACCGAAACAATCGGTCCGGCAAGCAAAATCATTAGCCCGACAGCAAGAAAAGAAACGATCGAGAAGAACGTAATGACATGATTGGTCAGCGCATCTGCTTCTTCCTTCAACCCATGCGTAATCTTTTCTTTGTACAATGGCAGAAAGACCTTCCAGATCCCGACACTGATCATCGGATAAATGACCATCTGCACGCCGTTCACCATATAATAGGCGTCGCTCTGATAGGTCGTTCCGAGATAAGCTGCAAGGATCGCTTCCGCAATAAAAGATGTGAATTTCGCAAGTATCCCGACCAACGTAATGACTACCGTTCCGCGGAATACTTTCTTTCCGATGGTGTTATCCATGATTCTCTTTTAAAGACTTAGAGTCTCACTGAGTCGTTAGGGACACATAACTTTTTGAACGAGTTATTTATTGCAGCTCCGATTTTAATGCTGCGATCAGTACGTTGTTATGGATGCTCTGTAAGCAATGTATCGAAGTTTGCTCTCATTTCATCTTTCTATTTCTCCGGTGGTTAGTATGGATTCACCGGACAGCAAAAGTCAAGTAGCTTTGGAAATCACCAGTAACCACTATATCGTTTATAATATACCGGATTGTTGATGTAAACAATCGGAGTCCGAATATTCAGCGGCCCAATGTAATCAACTAACTCCTGCCCCTTAAAACAGTTTACAATTATAATCCGAGAAAATCGTTTCTCATCAATTTGATGCAATATACGATCGATCAATGGAATTCCGTTTTCCTTGACCATGCATTTCGTATTATTCCGGGTTTATACTCGTAACCGTTTTCCCATCCCGGCTTCCATTATAATCGCCAGCAATATCTCATATCTCCTTCTCGAAATGATTAACTAACTCCTCAATAATCAACATCGCGTATTGTGATTCTCTTCTATTCGCTCAAAATACTTTAGTCTCTTGACGGCATTCGTCACTTCTCGAATACGATCATTAAGCGGTGGATACTCCTTATAATTTCCGTAAGCCATTTGCAAATAACCATCATAATCCTTTGGAATTCTATATTCGCCAATAGTGGATTTTAAAAGCATTGTACCTGTTGCCATTTCAATCGGAATGAGATACTCATCCGCAAAGAAACCGGTTGGTACGACGTATCTGCTTTTTTCCAAAGGATACTTATGAATCAATCGTTCAAATACCATATCCGTCTTTTTTCCGCTATATAGACCAAAGATTGCTTTAGCAGCTGCAAGTTTTAACGCTCTCTTCCATTTTCCACACGATTCTTCTTTAATTTTTACCTTCTTTGTAAAGCGAATCCTAGCACAACGGATTAGTTTTTTACAAAACGTCTTTCGTTCTTTTTCATCATTCGGAGCTCCACAATAATAAAACACGTCCAAATGCACCGCTGCTGAGTTGTAACGCTTTGGGCATATACGCATGATATAACTTCGCCAACCCTCTGTCGTTTCCTGGCACATCGCATAATAGTCATCAGATAAATCTTGCTTCAATGCTCTAACCAGTTCCTCTCTTTGAGAAATTGGCACAAATGTGTCAATGTCGGAATCCCACGGAATGAACCCTCCATCGCGGATAATTCCCAACAGGGAACCAAAAGTTACGTGATAATTGATACCATTTTTCTCGCATACTCTATGAAACTCTTTCAAAGTCTCCTGAAGAATGCTCTGGTATTGTTGCAAATAATGATAATCTTCTTCAAAGTTTGTCGGACAAGTACTCGATTGAAGAACTTCTGCCAAGAATTCATTTGCTTTCATTTTCTGTTCTCCACATTTACCCTTTCATAATTATCGTAGATAATTCCTGTATGATCCAAACCGTCCCCCATCAAGCGCGGCAGTTGCAAAGCATTGTTCCGAAATGACAAACACAAATGTGATAATAACCCAGTATACCAATCGTCTCATGGAAAAACCCGCAAAATTATACATATACATGCTAATCAGTATCGGAAGCATGGCCAAATTACCTCTTGCAACAGTTCTGAACACTCTGATCGAAAGAATAACAAACGCAAAAAAGCCCAACAATCCAGAAGCGGCATAAATCTCCAAATAGGTATTATGAAGCTCTTGCAGTTCGCCAAGCTGCGTCAGTGTATGTTCACCTGGTCCCAAGCCAAAAACGGGGCTTTTTCGTAACACATTTCGGAATGATGACCAGATATAGAATCTTCCGATACCGTTTGAATCGTCTGCGATCCACTCGTAAACCATTTGGTAAATCACCCTATAGAAAATCACTGCGATCAGCACGCCGGCTGCGATCTCCAACGTAATAATAATCGCTCGATTTCTTTTATGTTTCACTCTCTGAACGGTGACGATAACCAATAATACAAGCGATGCCAAAAAAATCGCGGCTAATCCCGTAGAAGACCTTGTCTGGGTCTCAAGATAAACGGTAATGCCGAAAAAGAGTGTGTTCAACAGGAAGCTTTTTCCCTGCAACGCCCTGCCGGAAAACCAAAAAGCGATCCCGCATAGCATAACAGCAACCTGATGCGGATTTGTTCCACCGCCAGAATACCTGAGATTATGATACCACAGCGGTGCTCCTAAGAACACTCGACCGACCAATAACGAGTAACCGTACAGGAATAAATACCATAGGACGCAAAGTCTGCAGATTACATCAAACAGCTTGATGTTATATTCCAATGAATTCTTTCTGATCCTTTTGAGCAATACGCAGGAAATAAAAGCCAAATAGATCCATGTTGCCCAACCTTCCGTATTTAATTCCTCAGGTGCAACAACAATACACACGAGCGTACCGAGAAACATTCCGATCAGAAACAGAATGAAAAAACGAGCATGTTCATCCAACACCAGCCTTTTCATGCTGACATATCGCAACGCCCAAATCAAGCACAGCACTTCCGCCGGACCGATTTTCCAAATTCTCAAACCTGTCATCGGTGATAATACTGCCCCGAAGACTAATAATAAGTCCCATTTATTTAATTGTATCTTCTCATGATTGCGAAATACGGCTCGCATAATCCTTTCATCCGATCACGAACTAGCAAATCCATCTATTGATTCGAAGCGCTAACTATGCGGATAGTTCTTAATGCTTAGGAATCTATCCCTTCAGATCGCTAAGCTCTCACGCTAATAAATCGGTCTGCCAACAGCCCTAATTGCCCCGCTCTTATTCGCAGCTCCGTCATCTGAGTAAAAAACCGCCCAAGATCAACAGAGTGTTCATCAAAGCAGAAGTACCGTTTCTTTGCTTTACATGAGAGATAGCTCAACCCTTACAAACGAAATCACGATACATATTCTTGACGATTTCTTCTGATACGTTGAGCGGCTCTGAATGCCATATACATTCCCTGTCGAAATACCCTCCGGCTTCGTAAACCGCATGTTGATCGAATCCGTGACACATTTCAATGATCAATCCTTGTCCGGTTTTCTTATCGACAACAAAGTCAAAGCCCATACATTGGACACCGAGAGCGTCCGCAACACGAAATGCATCTTTTATAATTTGCTCTGTCATCAAATCCCGATCATAATAAAAATCCCCGCTCCCGGATGCTCTGAAATCCGCCTTCCTGGTATGCCTGGCAAAATAACCGAGTTTATCACCGACAACGGCAACTTTAAGATCATATCCGTCATTTTCAACAAACTCCTGAAAATAGCAATAATCGCACTCACGTCCGAGTCTCTTTGCGTGACTGCGCGCTTTGAGGAAGTTCGGAATCTTCTTAAATCTGGATACGAATGTTTTCCAGTCTCTCGTTGACTGTACCTTCGAATATGTTTTATAGATCAGACTCGGAGACGAATCATATCCTTTGGAGAACATTCTTTTACAATATGCAAGCGCCTGTTTTTTATCACGCAGGATCTTGACATTTGTTGATCCGGAACCGTTTTTCAGTTTCCCTACGATCGGATATGCTGCTTCATTTTTGAGCCACTCTTCACATTCCTTTTGACGATAGAAAACCCAACTTTTGGGGATCGGCGCATTAACAGACTGAAAAGCATACATCTCGGCGATTTTATCGTCAAAATGCCATGCGGTATTATGGTCCGGATATACCTTCAGCCCCATCTTGGATGCGATATCCAGGATATGCTGTGCCTCTGTTTTGTCAGCAACCACGTAATGACTGTACCACCAAAAAATACCCGAATAATCGGATAGTTTTGAGATAATATCGGAAGAATAGCAATCTATCGATTCATACGGAATACCGTTTTTCTTCAGATAATCCGTAAAGTCCATTCCGTCCCCCGGACCTGTCCTTTTTTGTGAAAGCAAATTAATGCATATTCCCAAAGGTTTCATGGCTTTATCCTCCGCAGTCATTGTCACAGTCTCCAATACCTATAACCGGCAGTTTCGTATTCCCTGCGGTTCAAAAGCCCCTTCAGATCGAGCAGAACTTTTTTGCCGGAGCCGTAAAATGCGTCGACCCGATCCATTGTAAACGAAGAAAACTCCGTATGCGCGACCGCAAGAATGACTGCGTCCATGCCGCGGATCGCATCGATTTCGACAAATTCCACGCCGTACAGCCGTTTTGCCTCATCCGCGTCCGCCTGCGGGTCCGCTATGACCGGTTGGATTCCGTATTCGCGCAGTTCATTCACGATGTCGATGATCTTGGTATTCCGGGTATCCGGGCAATTCTCCTTGAACGTAAATCCGAGGATCGCGACCTTTGCGCCTCTGACGGACTTATCCGCTGCAATCAGGTTCTTTACGCAGTTCTCGGCAACATACTTGCCCATATCGTCGTTGATCCTGCGGCCGGACAGGATGATCTGGCTGTGGTAGCCGAGCATCTCCGCCTTATAGGTGAGATAATACGGGTCCACACCGATGCAATGTCCGCCGACAAGGCCGGGATAGAACTTCAGAAAATTCCATTTCGTGCCGGCTGCCTCCAGAACGCTCTTTGTATCGATGCCCATTTTGTTGAAGATAATGGACAGCTCGTTCATGAAAGCGATATTGATATCGCGCTGGCTGTTCTCGATCACCTTTGCCGCCTCGGCGACCTTAATGCTCTCCGCCCGATGCACGCCGGCGTCAACAACGAGTTCGTACACCTTTGCAACGCAATCCAGCGTCTCTTCATCCATGCCGGAAACGATCTTTGTGATCGTCTCGAGGCGATGAACTTTGTCCCCCGGGTTAATTCGTTCCGGCGAATAGCCGATCTTAAAGTCGACGCCGCACTTCAATCCGCTTTCTCTCTCGAGGATCGGCACACACACGTCCTCGGTTACGCCGGGATACACGGTGGACTCGAATACGACGACAGAGCCCTTCGTCAGGTTTCTGCCGAGGATCCTGCTCGCGCCCTCAACGGGGATGAGGTCCGGCGTATGATCGTCGTTGACCGGAGTAGGCACAGCGACGATATGGAACTTCGCTTCGCGGAGTTTCGTTTCGTCTGCGGTAAATTCCACAGCTGTTCGGGAAATGATTTCATTCCCGACTTCGTGCGTCGGATCGATCCCGTTCTGATACATCTCGATCTTCTCTTCGTTCAGATCGAAACCGATCACATTGATCTTTCGGGCAAACGCCACCGCGATCGGCATGCCGACATAGCCGAGACCTACCAGAGACAGTTTTTCTTCTTTTTTGACAAGTTTTTCGTAAAGATCCAGCATTCTATATTACTCCATCCGTGCTTCTGCGTCGATATAATGATTATTTACAGATCAGATCGATTTGCTCCTGATAAGCATCTATGATGATCTGCCTGTTAAACTCCTTTGCAACCTTCTCTCTTCCGGCAATGCCCATTGCCCTCCGCTCTTCCCAGGGAGTCCGATACATCTTTTCCATCGCATCCTTCAGACTAACGGCGTCCCTGGGCTCGCAGCCGTATCCCGTTTTGCCCTCCTCAAACGTCTCCTGACAGCCCGGAATCCTGCTTGTAATGACGGGACGTCCGGTGGAAGCCGCTTCCAGCATCACGTTTGCCATTCCTTCATGATAAGAAGGAAGAACGACGCAATGCGTCTGCGTATAGAAAGCATGCACGTTGCTTTGCGGACCGTGATATTTCACGATGTTCCGCTTTTCAAATTCGGCAAGCATTCCGGTATAATCCTCATCGCTGCCGCCAACCACGTCCAAAAAGACCTTCTTTCCTTCGTCGGCCAGCTTTCCGACTGCAGCCAAAAGCTCCTCAATTCCCTTGTCCTTCATCACTCTTCCGACGAAAAGATATCGGAAACAGGACCGGTCCGGGGGATACGCCTCATACCGATGCGTCTCAACGTTGACCCCGGAACCCGGTATCAGCTTTACTTTGCCGCGTACGATCTTGTTGTCGGTAAAGAGCTTCATGTTCTGCCCGTTCTGAAAGAAAACGCACCGCGCGCGCTTCAACCCGATCCGATACAGCGTCAAAGAAAGCTTTTTCAGTAACCCCCCGTTTTCAATGGTTGTCCCGAGACCGGTCACGTTCGCCAGATAGGGAATTCTCTTTAACCGGCACGCCAGACCGCCGTATACGTTGCATTTAATCGTATATGTCAAAACCACATCCGGCCTGATTTGCTTAATGAGGTTCAAGTAGGTCATCAACAGTTTCAGATCCTTGATCGGATTCGTCCCGCGGCGGTCCAGCGAATTACAAGGGACAAATCGACAGCCGAGCGACTCAATCTCCTTTATAAACCCGCCGTCCGGTACGCAGAAAAAGACTTCGTCGGATTTTACGAACTCTTCCAAAACCTCTTTCCTGAATCTATAGAGTCCAATATCACTGTTTGCCAGAATCAAAACTCGCATTATTATGCAACTACCTACCGTTGATCTCTGTCTGTCTTCAAATCTTTTTCTCTTTGGGGATAAATAGTTCGTCCTCGGCTTATTCCAAAAATCTGATCGGTTTAGCCGGGCTTCCGACAGCAGTGCATCTGGGTGGAATGTCCTTAACCACAGTAGCACCTGCGCCGACAATAGAATAGTCGCCGACGGTCTTGTCCTGAATGATTTGCGTGCCCGTCCCCATCTCGACCGCATGCCCGATATTTGTGATCCCGGATATGTTCACAGATGGGTATAATGTTACAAAATCGTGAAGAACAGCATCATGCCCGATTGTGCAGTCAAGATTGATAATAACGTGGCTGCCGATTGAGATATTCACCGTAATAACCGTATGTGCACAGATAATTGTTCCTTCTCCAATTGTCACAAGACCAGACATTTCAACCGATGGATCAATCACCGTAGCGAATCTAATGTTTGGATTGATGTTTTTTAATTTACAAACAATCTTCTCACGAACTCGAGATGCGCCTACTGCACAAACATAATAGGCGTCAGGATACTCCCTAACTTTTTCTGTTCCGCCAAGCACATAATATCCATTGATTACGGTTCCTTGAATAGCTTCATTATCATCCATAAAGCCAAGGAGATTCCACATTGGAGAGACCTTATTAATGCGCTCGACCAACCAAGCAACTTCACGACCGAATCCGCTTGCGCCGAAAACTACCAAATCCTTCATAGCTTTGTCTTCTCCTGTCTCCCCATAAACTCAGTCATCGTCGACTCGCCTGCGCTGGAGATTCCTTCCCGCTTTAAAACGGTTTTGACTGTTTGAAAAATGATTTTCCAATCGCCGGAGAATTTGATGTGATCGACGTATTTTACATCCCAGTCGAACTTATCCTCCCAGTCGATCGCATTGCGCCCATGGACCTGCGCAAGTCCGGTGAACCCGGGGCGAACTTCATGTCTTCTTGCCTGATGTGCGTTGTAACGATCCAAATACTTTACGAGCAGAGGACGCGGACCGACGACTGCCATGTCGCCTTTCAGAACATTGAACAGTTCCGGAAGCTCATCCAGCGATGAAGAACGCAGCTTCTTTCCGAACGGAGTCAACCGCATCTCATCCGGCAGCAAATCGCCGTTTTCATCCGTTTCGCTCGTCATGGATCTGAATTTATACAGGTTAAAGATCTTTCCGTCCTTTCCGGGGCGTTCCTGTTTGAAAATCACCGGCGCGCCGAGCTTCACGCGAACGAGAATCGCGACGATCAGCAGCACGGGCGACATTGCGATCAAAGCGAGCAGCGCGCAGAAAAAATCCTGCGGTCGCTTGATATACTTTTCATATGGTCCGTAAGGCTTATGCTTCATACCGTCCTCCGATTATCTGAAGCACCGGTGGATGATATCGATGATGCGATCCTGCTGATCGGGCGTCATCTTGTTGTCGGAGGGCAGGCAGAGACCGCGACGGAAGACGTCCGCGCTGACGTCGACGCCGTCGTCGGTCGATACGAATGCGTTAGAGCGATAGATCGGCTGCAGGTGCATCGGCTTCCAGATCGGGCGGCCCTCGGCATTGAACGCGGTGATCGCGTCAAGGATCTCCATCGGGCAGCTCTTGCCGGGCACGGATCGGTACTCATAGGTCGTTTCTCCTCTGGTCTGCGGTTCCATTGCATCCTCGTCGATCAGGATGCAGGACAGCCAGAAATTCGGACGGCTCTTTTCCGCATCGAACGGATTCATCCGGACGGGAAGATCGGAAAGGCCGGCTTTATATCGCTCGTAAACGGCTTTTTTCTGCGCGATGTGCTCTTCGATATACGGGATCTGACCGCGCACAAGACCGGCGATGATGTTGCTCATGCGATAGTTATAGCCGAGCTCCGCATGCTGATACCAAGGCGCGGCTTCGCGGCTCTGCGTAGACCATTTGCGGACCTTATCGGCGTCTTCCCCGCTGTCGGTCAGGAACATGCCGCCCGCGCTTCCGGTGATGATCTTGTTTCCGTTGAACGAAATGCAGTTAAAATCGCCGAGCGTGCCGGTCTCGACCCATTCGCCGTTCATCTTATACTTTGCGCCGAGCGATTCCGCCGCGTCCTCGACGATCAGAGCGCCGTGCGCGTCCGCAATGCGTCGGATCTCCTCCATCTTGCCGGGCGTGCCGTACAGATGCGCAGCAACGATCAGGCGAACGTCCGGATATCGCTCAAACGCCTTTTCCAACGCTGCGGGAGACATGTTCCAGGTCTCCGGCTCGGTATCGATGAAAATCGCTTCTCCGGCTTCGTATGCGACGGGATTGATAGAGGCGTCGAACGTCATGTCGGAGCAGAAAACGCGCCGTCCCTGAAGCGCTCCTTCGTTCGTGCGCGGCTGTCCGTATAGCTTCTCTCCGGCGAGCTTGGTCGCAAGATGCAGCGCCGCCGTGCCGCAGGACAATGCGACCGCATACCTGACGCCGAGACGCGCTGCCATCTGTTTTTCCACTTCGTTGATGTTCGCGCCGAGTGTGCTGACCCAGTTCGTCCGGAATGCTTCGTTTATCCAATGCTGTTCATCGCCGTGCATCGTCGGAGAAGAAAGCCATACCTTTTGTGCAAACGGTTCGATGCCTGCAAAACGCGGGTCATTTGAAAATCTGTTCATGAAACGCTCCTCAGATCGTTATTTCCCTTACTGTACAATGCTGTTATCGTTAGCATAGATTGTCCGAATGACAGCAAACCGCCCACGGAAAACCCGCGAGCGTTGATTCAATCTGTATTCTTCGCTTTTCGGTCACGCAAAGCAAGCGCTGCTTTTCGGATAAGAAGCCCGAGCAAAGTGCCGGCGACTATGCCGATCAGGTCAATCCAAACGTCCCCGATCTCCGCGCCGCGTCCGGAAAGCATCTGAAGGCTTTCATCCAGAAATGCCGAAGAAAAACCGGCGCCGACACAATTAAGGACATTCCCCCGAAAGCAAAGTAAAAGCAGCGCGGATAGAACCGCAAACTCCAGAACGTGCGCCGCCTTTCGGACCGCATGCTGTGAAGGCGGCTGACTGCCGAACTGCCTGAAGATCGGACCCAGTATTTTTTCCGTCACCCAACCGCTTTCGTCAGCGGATACCGATTGCGGGAGGATCGATTGAACAAATATGAATACGAGGACCAGCGTTGTTCCGGCCAGCAGCACCTTGCGTCGTTTGGAAATCCGCCTTGTGCCGATCAAATTTGTCTCACCCAACTGCGGTCAGATCATCCTTCTTGCTGTTGTCGGGTTGACCAAACACCTTCATTGCCTGCTCTCCGCTGCGAACGGGATGATAGGTCGGAACCATCCCGATCAGCAAATCCCGGATATGGGCGTCATTCGCATAAGCAGCCTTCATCAGCGTGCCAAGGTTTTTAAACAACAAATCCCGATCAAACGGAACCGGCGCCCCGATGTGAATCAGATCGTTATCCGTCTTTTTCAGTCCTTCCTCCGCCATCAGCTTTTCTTCGTACAGTTTTTCACCTGGACGAAGTCCCGTATACTTGATCTTGATATCTACGTCAGGTTTCAGCCCTGCCTGCTTAATCAGGTTTTTGGCAAGTGTGTCGATCTTAACCGGGCTGCCCATATCGAGAATAAAAATCTCTCCGCCGTTTGCATAGGTACCCGCAAGCATCACGAGGCTGACCGCTTCCGGAATCGTCATAAAATACCGGATTACGTCCGGATGCGTGACGGTCACCGGCCCGCCCTTTGCGATCTGCTTCTTGAACAGCGGAATGACGGAACCGTTGCTGCCGAGCACGTTTCCGAACCGTACGGCAACGAATTCGGTTCGCGTCGATCTGAACACGCTTCCCGTGCCGTCCTTATCCGCGTTCTCAATCCCTTGATGCGTGAAAAGCTGCGGAATCTCGCTTGCTCTGCCTGCCTTGATTTTTGCGTCAAAGCATTGTACGATCATTTCACACAGGCGTTTGCTTGCGCCCATGACGTTGGTGGGATTGACAGCCTTATCCGTAGAAATCAGAACGAATCGTTCACAGCCGTGAACCATTGCCGCATACGCGGTCTTGTACGTGCCGAAAACGTTATTCTTGATCGCTTCGCACGGGCTGTCTTCCATCAGCGGAACATGCTTATGCGCCGCAGCATGATAAACGATCTGCGGACGATACGTATCGAACACCTTAAACATTCTGCGGCTGTCGCGCACGGATCCGATCAGAACGACAAGATTCAGCGTCGGGTAACGGTCCTTAAGTTCCTGCTGGATATCGTACGCGCTGTTTTCATAAATATCGAAAATGATCAGTTGCTTCGGTGCATGAGCGGCAATCTGTCGGCAAAGCTCGCTGCCGATGGATCCGCCTCCGCCGGTGACGAGAACGGTCTTCCCGTTGATAAACGAGTAAACGCCGGAAAGATCCGGGCGGATGGGATCGCGCCCGAGAAGATCCTCGACCGCGACGTCCTTCATCATGCTCACAGATACCTGTCCGGAAATAAGCTGGTAGATGCCCGGAAGCTGCTTCAGTTCGCAGTCCGTTTCGCTGCAGATTGCAAGAATGTCCCGCTTCTGTTCCGCTGTTGCGCTCGGGATCGCGATACAGATCTTGTCGATGCCGTATTTATTGACGCTTGCGAGGATTTCATCCCGTCCGCCGACGATCGGTACGCCTTCCAGAAAACAATTCTTCTTCGCCGGATCGTCGTCGATAATGCAGACGGCTCTGTCATGCGAACTCGGGTTCGCAATCATATCTCTTAAGAGCAGCTGGCCGGCGTTGCCTGCGCCGATCAGCATTACGCGCTTTTGTTCCGCGCGATTCCGCATCCGTCTCTGTCTCCAGCTCAGAACCAATCGTCCGGAAAAACGAATCCCGGTCAGCAGAACAGCCTGAATCAGCGCGCCGCCGAAATAATAGGTCATCGGCATCCGCCCGAGCAGCAGCGTTATGGCGACCGCATGGATTACGGAAAGGAGAACGGAAGCTTCGATTGTACGCAAAAGCTCCCGGATGCCTACGTACCGCAGCAGCGTTCTGTACAGGCGGAACGCCCAAAGAACGATGACGCAGAATGCCGCGTAGAACAGAATAAACTTCGCAAACGCATTCCAGTATTTCTGATCAATGCTCGAAAAGATAAAGTCAAACCGCATCCAAAGCGCAACGAAATAGGCAACGCACGCAGCGACAAAATCGCACGCGCACATCAGGACGGCAATGCCGATTCTTTGTCTTTCCGCCCGCTTCTGCAGCATCTGATTCAGTTTTTCCTTGTTTTGATCTTTCATATGCAACACACCGTCGTCCGAAGCCGTGCGTCTTTTAAACGCGCCTTATCGGAAATCAACGTATACTTCGTTAATATAATTTGCCTGATCGTACCATCTGGTCAGATCACGGTTCCATTCGAGCATGATAGGCTTATCAAACGTCTTGTTTAGCTCGTTCGCCGATTTTTTCAATTTGGCTTCCAGATTCGTCAGATCCTGATAAATATCCGTCTGCTCCTGCTTCTCTTCTGCGGTCAGCGGAATGGATTCGTCGTAATGCGCCTGCATCCACTGATCGGCGTATGCAAACTGTTTTTGCAGGTTCTGATAATCCTTCCAGCAGGCTGCATATGCAGTCTTCTGCTCCTCGCTCATCGAATCCGCGTCCGCCAAACCGTGTACCGCCTCAAAAAGCCGTTCCGTGATCGTCATATACTGCATCGCAAGGAAACCGCCTTTGTGAAGGAACCGTTCATACACGACGGAATTCACACCGATCGGCGCGGCGTCAATGCCGTAAACCTCTTTCAAGATATCCTTGCGCGCCTGTTGATCAATAAAGCAGAACGCCCAATCGTACTTCAGGGAAATCTCCCCCTGAATACTGTAGGTTTTGATGCTGTCCGGGTCGATATCCTTCGCAAAGTTGACGAGCGACGTCGTCTGTGAGAAATTCGTATTCGTGTATACGTTATCGTCCATGGTCTTTAAAAGATCCGGAATCATGGAAAGTTTCCCTTCCTGCTTCAGCTTTTTAAAGATCGCAACCAGCATTTTGCGCTGCCGCGCAGTTCGTTTGGAATCTAGACCGCCTGCAGTCTTGCGCATCCGCATGTAGGCCATGACGCCCATACCGTCCAGATGCTGCATTCCGGGGCTGATTCTGCGTCCGTCAAACAGGTATAGCTTGATATCGACGTTGAAGTCAATTCCGCCGATCATATCGACCAGATCGATGAGCGCCTGAAAATCGACGCCGTAATAATACGGAATCGAAACGCCGCCGATCCATTCCTCTGCCGTGCGGCACGACAGCTCAAAGCCTGCCTTGGGATCATTCATGCCGCCGCCGACGTTGAAAACGCCGTTGAATTTATAGAAGCCGCGATACCCCGGAATTGTGGTCATACAGTCACGCGCAATAGAGATCAGACTGACTTCCTTCGTGTCGAAATTCACCGCGACGATGACATTCGCATCCGTGTGCGGCATGGTTCCGCTCGTCGAGCGGCCGCTCTCATACGCGTCGATTCCGAACAGCGCGATGTTGACAATCCCAGAAAGCTGATCGGAGCCGTTTCCGTCGGCCGTGTGTTCCGCTCCGCCATTCTCCGGAGTCGCCGTAGGCATAAACGTAGGAATCGGTTTCTCATTCGGGTCGTCGGCCGGAAGGTACGCGTCGATATCAAACAAAGGCGTTGCTTCCGCCGTCGGTTCCGTCGTTACGCGCGAAGATGTCTTAAAGAACAGTCCCGGACGGTTGCAGATATGCCATGCGTATACGCCGCCGCCGATCAGAGCAAGCACCACGATCCCAAGAAGGGACCAAAGAATGATTCTCGTGGCCTTGGATTTTTTCTTTTTCTGTTTTTTCGGCTGTTTTTCCGCTTCCGGTTCTTCGAACAGATCAATCTCCGGCACAGCCTGTGTATCTTTTTCTTCCATTTTCGTCTCCCGTTCAAGTGGTTTTCAGCGTATTGTTGCGTTGCCTTCGGCATACGGCGCTTTTGCTCCGCATCAAACATACGCTGTGTTCGACCGTCGTTTCCGTGGCGACTATGGCCGCGCAACGTCCGTTTCGGTCTCTTTTCCCCCTTTTACGCTCTCAGAGAAGGTCCGAAAGCAGTGCCTCGGTTTCCTTCATAGCAGCGCCCCACTCCTCCGGGTAACGCTGTCTGACTGTCTGCCATTCCGAATAACCGGTCTTCGTACCGTGAATATCGCTTCCGACGGCAACGATTTTTCCATCCCTCATCCAATCGCGCAGATATGCGTTCTGCCCGTGCTTTATCAGCGCGGAAACGTTTACCTGCCCTTTGACCCGCTCCATGCCCAGCAGAGCTTCGACCTTCTTCCGATCATACCGGTCTACGTGCGCGAGCACGATCTGCAGGTCGGTGCGTTCGCACAAGGCCTCAACCGAATCAATCAGCCGATCCGACCAGCTTGTGAAAGGCATCTCCAGCAGAAGAATATCGGTTCCCATCAGACAAAGGCTTTCGATATTCGGCAGCCGCTCAATTCCCTCAAACGCCAGCACTTCCGCCCCGAGAATGACTCTCGGACTGTCCGCGTCCATATTTCTCTTCAGCTCCAGCCAACTGCGCGCACGCTGTTCCAGAAATTCTTCCACGTTGCTCTGCTGACCGTAGAAATGCGAAGTCGCACAGATCACTTTTACGCCGGCTTCCTTTGCGAGCTGAAGCTGCTGCATCGAATTCTCAATGCTGTCGCTTCCGTGGTCAAGACCCGGCAGGATATGCGCATGAAAGTCGATCTGCGTCGTATTCCTTTTTTGCGCCGTTCTTGCGCCGGAGCCGGTATTCGCTTTTGCGCCCGTTCCGTAATCCGGTGTGCTGCCGTATTGATATCCGTACTTGTAACCGTACCGGTTGCCGTATCGGTATCCGTACTTATAGCCGTACTTATAGCCGTATTTGCCGGTCTGTTTGAGATTCAGATCGTTGATAACGATGCCGCAGATCCGGCTGCCTGCGCTCTGCAGCGTACTCTCCATTTCGGACAGATCTCTCTGCTTCGTCCTCGCGGAACGTGTCACCAGCACCATCCCGTCGACAAGCCTGGACACGATTTGCGCGTCGGCGACTTCGTTGGTCGGAGGCGTATCCATAATGATATAATTATATTGCTTTCTGAATCGTTCCATCGCCCTCTGAAACGCCGCGGACGCAAGCATTTCCGAAGGATTCGGGGGAATCTTGCCGCACGGAATGATCGAAAGCGGAATGCCGTCCACGCTGTAAACGTCACATACGTCCACGTTTGCGATCAGGTCGGAAAGCCCGTTCTTCGTGTGGATGTGCCAGAGCCTTGCAATATTCGGTTTTCGCATGTCGCAGTCGATTAGCAGCGTTTTCTTGCCGAGCATCGCAAAGGATACCGCGATATTGGAAGCCGTAAGGCTCTTGCCCTCGGACGGATTCGCGCTCGTAACACCGAACACCCTGCAACCGCGATCGTCCATGGAGGCAACGGAATACATCAGATTCGTTCGAAGCTGTACGTATGCCTCACGGATTGCGAACGCGCTGCTTTCCGTCAGAATCTTCTTGCGGTTTTCCTTGACCTGCGAACGCTCTTCCTGCTTGCTGCTGCCTTTTGACCGATGAAACATCAGTTTTTTTCCGTTCGTGTTACTCATTGACGATTTCCTCCCGCAGCGAAACTTCCCACGTTGCGACCTCCTCGCCGCCGACCACAATCATCGGAATCGTTCCGATAACCGGACATTGCGTGACCTTTGCGACCTCCTCCGAAGTATAGATCGTAGTATCGAGGAACGCGCGCAGCAGGAAAAATGCCGCTGCCAGCACGATACCTGCCGCAAATCCCAGAATCACGTTTCTCGTCAGGTTCGGGCTGGAATGCGTCTTCGGTTCCACCGCATAGTCGACGATTTCCACACCGCCCGCCTTTGTTATGCTTTTGATTTCATCAGGCGCATGCAGGGCGAACGTGTTCGCAATATCCATGGAGAGCACGGGATCGCCCGTTTTGACGTCAACGCGAATCAGCTTCGTGCCGGTCGGTACAGAAACCGACGTAGCCTTCGAAATCGTGTCGGCCGTGATGTTTCTTTCCGCATACTCGGGATGATCCTCGTTGAAATGTTTTTCCACGACGCTCAGAACGCGATTGCTCTTTACGATGGACTGGTAGGTCGTGATCAGGTTGTCTGCCGCCGCCAGTTCCTGGTTGCTGATCGTGCCCGTCTGCATCTGTTCGGCGCTCGTATAGATGTACATCGACGTATATGCCGTGTATTTCTTTTTGATAAAGAAATGCGTAATCGCGCCGACCGCAAGCGCAACGACCAATCCGGCGACGATAATATAGATCCATTTGGAAATCAGGATCTGAAATACGTCCGCAAGATTGATCTCAACTTCACTTTTTTCATTTTTCGCGCGTTCCAAAATCGTAAAATCCTTTCTGCACATTCACACGTCGTAAATTGCAAAAATCTGCAAATCACGCCATTTTTATTGTTTTTTCGTTATCAACTGTATACTCATGCGATATATCGTATAGACAACATCCCGCCCGATAATAATGCATAGTATAAAACGGTAGTATTATACATCAGATTCTGCAAGCCGTCAATATAACGAAAAAGCGGGCGGGGAATTAAGTTTATCCGTCCGTTCCGATAACGGTAACAGAAAAAAGCCGTCATCCGGACGGCTTTTTCGTCGAAAATGACGCCGGGCGATTGCGGCGTAAAGCATCTTGAAACGCTATCCGATCGTATCCGGCTCCGGCGATTCCCTTTGCAGCCTATCGAAATCCGTGTTTCCTTCGATATACTCAATAGAGCACCAGATATTGTGAAACAGAGCTTCTCCGTCTCCGAGCGCAATCTGCACCTGTCTCCGGCTTTTATTGACCTTCAGCACCTTGGCGTCCATGCCGACAAGCGGTCCGCCGACAAACGAAATCTTCGTTCCGACCTTAATCACCTGCGAAACGTCGACGACGCCGCCGTACCGTTTCAACCAATGAACAAACGCCAGATCCTCTCCGCGCAGCGCGCAGTTCCCGTCCTCATAGCGAAGCGCCTTTAATACGCCGGAATACCTGCGGATGCGTTCCCAGTCCGGCTGATCCTCGCTTTCAAAAAAGACATATCCCGGCAGAAGCCGTGACCTCGATCGTCTGAGTGTGCCGTTTTCCAGTTTCACGCGCACCGCATACGGCGAAAAAGCGGATCGCCCGCTTCGTTCCAACAGTGCAATGACCGCCCCTTCCTGTCCGCTTTTGCAAAACAGGCAATAGCATTCCATGCGCGTTTCTCCCTTCTTTTTCGTGTTCCCATTATAAAAAATCCCGCCTTTGTTTGTCAAGACGAACGCCTTGCGATCCGTTCCGGTACGGTATATAATATGGAAAAGCAACCGAAAGGAGCCATTCCATGATCATCGTAAAAAAGATTCAGATCCCCGAACTGCCAACCGAAAAACCGCGCAGGCTGTACGTGTATCTGCCGCAGGGATACGAGAAGAGCGAGGAGCGCTATCCCGTGCTGTATATGTTCGACGGGCACAACGTGTTCTACGACAGCCACGCCACCTACGGCAAGAGCTGGGGCATGAAGGCGTATCTGCAAAAATCGAAGCTTCCGCTGATTCTTGTCGCCGTCGAATGCAATCCGGAAGGGAACCGGCGTCTGTTCGAGTACACGCCGTGGGACTTCCACGGCACCGGGATCGGCGACGTCACGGCGCAGGGCAAAATCACGATGGACTGGTTCACAAAGGTCTTGAAGCCTGAGATCGACAAAACGTACCGCACGCTTCCCGACCGGGAACACACGATGATCGCCGGAAGCTCGATGGGCGGGCTGATGACGCTCTATGCCGCCGTGGAATACAACGGCGTGTTCTCCATGGCAGCGTCGCTCTCGCCGAGCCTTTGGGTCTCCCCGTCGAAGATGAAGGAGCTGATCCGCTCGCATCCTTTGAAGGATCCGACGCGCATCTATATCGACATGGGCACGGGCGAGGTCGGAAAATACCGCAAGGAGGGGCTCGGCGGTATGTTCAACGTTGCAAAGGCGCTCAGCAATGCCGGCGCGGACGTTCTGGCGGCGGCGATCCCCGGCGCGATGCACAACGAAGCGGCGTGGGAAAAGCGCATTCCGGATTTCTTCCGGTTTCTGCTGCAGTAAACGAGCACAAAAACAGAGGCGGGCGAAAAGCCTGCCTCTGTCGTTTTTGCATCCTTATTCCTGCTCGGTCGGATAGTCCGACTTGCCGGTGATCTTGCGCTTGATGATCTTGCCCATGCGCTTTAAGGCGTACGGACCGACGAGCTTCATCATCTCCTCCGCCGTGTGCATGTCGCTTGCGGCGGGCAGGTCGCGGCTTAGATGGATCGCGTCGAATTCGCAGCGCGTGGTGCAGAGACCGCAGCCGATGCACTGGTTGAGATCGACCGTCGTTGCGCCGCAGCCGAGGCAGCGGTTCGCTTCGACTTTGACCTGCTCCTCGGTAAGCGGCAGGCGAAGATCCGCAAACGTCGCTCTCGCTTCGCCCGGCTTGAAGCCCGGACGCTGGCGCTGTGCGTTGTCGAACGAATCGGGACGCGTGATGTCGTCGCGGTTGAACTCGACGAACTTCCGGAGATCTCTGCCGATCGTCATCGACTGACCCGGATGCACGAAGCGGTTGATGGAAACCATTCCCTCGCGGCCGTCCGCGATCGCGTCGATCGCAAACTTTGCGCCGTGGAAGATGTCGCCGCCGACGAAAATGTCGGGTTCTGCGGTCTGCAGCGTGGTGGGATCGGCAACCGCCGTTCCGTTTCTGCGGACTTCGACCTTGCTGCCTTCAAGGAGCTTCCCCCACTCTGCGCTCTGACCGATCGCCATCAGCACGTTCTCGCACGGAACGGTCTTGGTATCGTTCTCGTCATAGGTCGGGCTGAAGCGGTGTTCCCCGTCGAACACGCGCGTGCAGCGCTTGAACACGACCGCGGTGACCTTGCCGGTTTCATCGCGCATGACTTCCTTCGGACCCCAGCCGTTTTCGATCGCGATGCCCTCTTCGAGCACCTCTTCGATCTCGTCTTTCGCCGCGGGCATTTCTTCGCGGCTCTCGAGACAAAGCATCGTGACCTTGCCCTTCGTGCAGCGCAGCGCGGTTCTTGCCACATCCGCCGCGACGTTGCCGCCGCCGACGACCACGACATCGCCCGAAAGCGTTTCGCTGCCGTTCTGATTGACGCGCTTCAGGAAGGAAACGCCGGATTCGACGCCCTTGCCCTCTTCGCCCGGAACGCCTGCCGTGCGTCCGCCCTGCAGACCGATCGCAATGTAGAACGCCTTAAAGCCCTGCTTCCTCAACTCGTCGAGCGTAACGTCCTTGCCGACCTCGACGCCGCAGCGGAATTCCGCGCCCATCCGCTTCACGATCTCGATTTCCTTTTCGAGCACGTCCTTTTCGAGGCGGAAATTCGGGATACCGTTCAAAAGCATGCCGCCCGGACGCGCTTCCTTTTCGAATACGGTGACCGGATAGCCTTCCTTACGCAGATAATACGCCGCGGAAAGACCTGCGGGACCTGCGCCGATGACCGCGATCGGGAACTCCGTCCACTGATTGCCTTCGCCGTTCTCGCAAATCTCGGTGAAGTTTTCAGGATGCTCAAGCTCCCACTTTGCGAGGAATTTTTTGATCTCGTCGATCGCGACCGGCTTGTCGATCGTGCCGCGCGTGCAGCGGTCCTCGCAGCGGCGGTTGCACACTGCGCCGCAGACCGCCGGGAACGGGTTGTCCTGACGAATCAGTTTGACGGCTTCCGCATATCTGCCTTCGGACGCCATCTTGATATAACCCTGTACCGCGATATGCGCGGGGCAGGCGGTCTTACACGGGGACGTGCCCGTATCGTAGCAGTTTTCCTTGTTGTGGTCGCGATAGTCGCGATCCCACTTGTCCTCGCCCCAGACGTGATCGTCAGGCAGATCGTGCATCGGATATTTCACCCGCGTACCGTCCGCCTTGCACAGTTTCTGACCGAGTTTCGCCGCGCCTGCCGGACAAACCTCAACGCACTTGCCGCATGCAACACACTTCGACTTATCGACATGCGCGCGGTATGCGGAACGCGACATGTTCGGCGTGTTGAAAAGCTGTGAGGTGCGGAGGCCGTAGCAGCTTCCGGGCGAACAGTTGCAGATGCCGACGATGCGGTTCGGACCGTCGAGGTTCGTGATCTGGTGCACATAGCCCTTGCGCTCGGCGCGCTCGATGATCTCCATGACCTGTTCACGGGTCACATAGTGCGCGTCCTTGCCGGATTCCACAAGGAATTCCGCAATGTCGCCGACGCCGATGCACATCTGTCCTTCGATGTCGCCGACGCCCTCGCCGCGGATGCGCTGCGCCTTGCGGCAGGCACAGACCATCGTGCAGAACTTGTCATACTTCTGCAGCCAGTGCGAAAGATGCTCGACGGAAACGCTTTGCGACTCGACCGGAATCGCCTTTTCGACCGGAATGACGTGCATGCCGATGCCAGCGCCGCCCGGCGGAACGAGCTTTGCCGCAAGCTCCAAAGGCTCCTGCGGCGCAAGGTTGAACATCGTCGCGACCTCCGGATGCTCGTCCGGCAGCGTCTTGTGCTCGACCATGTATTCGCCCGAGCCGACGACCCATTTCGGCACCCAGTACTGGATGTGCTGATCCGCATTGTCGCGGTTCTGTTCGAGAATTCCGATCCAGGTAAGGTGGTCGATCACCTTCTGCGCGTCCGCTTCGCTCATGTTATTGCGCTCGGCAAGCTCCTTGGTCGTAAGACCGAAACGGCGCTTCTTGAAGCTCAGCAGGAATTTGACCTCCTCCTTCGTCAGCAGCCGGTCGAGGATCCAGAAATCCATGTGGTTTTCCTTCATGCCGCCCGGCAGCTTTCTCGGGATGTTGTCGGTGATCATCAGCGCGAGCTTTTTGACGAGTTTTTTCTTTTCGGGATCGTCGCAGTGATGCCCGTCGACGGGATAATCGCGCTCGTTGACGTGGATCTTCGGATTGACTTCTTTAACCATATCTTCTCCTTACTCGATCGGGATCTTGATCGTCATGTCGGAAAGCGGGTACGCGGCGCAGGCGTGGACGTAGTTGAAATCTTTATCCGCCGCGCGGCGGCCGTCGTTTTCGGGACAGACGTAGTAATCGCCCTTCAGCACCTTTGTACGGCAGAACCCGCACTCGCCGCTGCGGCACGCCGTCTCGATGCGGATGCCCGCGCGTTCGAGCGCAACGACCAGCGATTCGGTCGCCTTTGCCGGAATCTCGTCCTTATGAATGCCGCGCATCACGGTCAGCGTATAGGTTTCGTCCTTCTTTTCGATCGGGAATCCCGGGAACGTCGTGATGTCCTTTGCCTGACCGAACACCTCGAAGCGGACGCGGCGCGCGGGCACGTCGAGCTTCTTGATCTCCTCGCGAAGGAACCGGTACATGACCTGCGGTCCGCAGATGAAGTAGGACGTATCGCCCTTCGTGTACTTTTTGATCAGCTCCGCCGAAAGGAATCCGCGCTCGCCCGTCCAATCCGGTTCGTCTCCGGAGAGCACGTTGACGACGTGCACACGGTCGCTTTCAAGTGCTTCGAGCTCTTTTTTCAGGATGATGTTGTTCGAGGCGACCGAGCCGTACAGGATCGTCAGCTCCGCGTCCATCGTCCCGTTTGCGATCTCCTTTGCCATGGACGCAAACGGCGTGATGCCGACGCCGCCCGCAAGCGCCATGATATGGTGCGCGTCGCGAAGCGGCTCGTAATAGAACTGTCCGAGCCCGATATTGCCCTTGATCGTCGTTCCGACCTTCAGTCCGTCATTCACGTAGTCGGCGATGAAGCCGTCGCCCTTAGAGCGGCGCACGGTGATCTCGACATAACCGTTTTCTTTTCTCGCTTCGAACGGCGCGGAAGAAATCGAGTACGGTCTCGAAACGATCTTTCCGTCGATCTCAAAATCGAGTGCAATGAACTGTCCCGCATAGAACGGCGGCAGCTTTCCTCCCCCGACCTTTTCAAACCGCACGGTCTTTGCCGTGGGGCTTGCTGTACGGATCTCCTTCACAACGAGATCCAGCTTGCCCGGATGCCATTCCCTTGCGACGTTGCCGATCGGATCGACCGTTTCGGGTTTTTCGGAAGCAGACTGAAATGCGTTCAGACGCGCTTTGGTGACGCGCGATGCGCCGCCGACGTCCTTTAAGAATCCTTTGACCTTCATTTTGCCGCCTCCTTCTTCTTCATATCGTCCAGAACATTCTTCGCGGCCTTTCTGCCGTTGGTGACCGCCGGTCCCATGCCATCGCCGGAGATCTGGTGCGCGCCCGCGAACTCAAGCCCTTCGATGAACTTCTCCTTCTCGGCGGTCTGCAGCCTCGCAACGATGTGATCCTCCATCGTGTGCGCGTAACCGTAAATGCAGCCGTTCCACATGCCGGTGTAATGCGCGACGGTCATCGGCGTTTCGATGACGATCTCAAGCACGTGGTCGAGAAGGTTCACGCCGAGGTACTTGCTCATATCGTCGATCATCTGCTTTGCGACGGCGTGCTTGACGCGGTCGTAATCGTCCGCCGAAACGGTCTTCCACCCGTCGACACGCGGCAGCGTGGTGATCGAGAACGAGCACGTGCCCTCCGGCGTCGCGTCCGGATTGCCGAAGTTATGGCAGATGCAGGTGAGATAGCGGTACGGTCCGAGCCCCGCAAGATCCTTGTACAGCGCGTCGGTGTCCATCGTGTCGCCGCGGAAGATGCTGTAATCGTGGATGTTCAGCTCCTCCGCCGGCTTGTCGAGGATCATGATGACCGAGAACGCCGTGAGGCTCAGCCTGCGGCCGTTGACCATCTTAATCGCCTTTTGGGGAACTTCGCTCAAAGGCTCGATCATCGAGGTATAGACCTTATTCGGGTATGCCGCCGAGATGACATAATCCGCGTGGATCTCGTCTCCGCGCGCGGTGCGGACGCCGTAGACCCTGCCGTTCTTTACGAGAATCTTTTCAACGTGCTGGCGGTATTCGATCTGTACGCCCATCGCCTCTGCGCGCTCCGCCATCTTGAGGCTCATCTCGTGGCTGAACTTGCGCGGGATGTACGAGCCGTAGCCGATATAATCCGCCATCAGCACGGAGAAGATCGTGAACGGAAGCTCTTTGAATCCGGTGCCGACGTAGATCCAATACGGCGCTAAAAGATCCTGCGCCTTCTTGGGAAGATCGAATGTGTCGAGCACCTCCTGCGTCGAATAGCCCGCGGTCTTGACGAACGCCTCGTGCTTTAAAAGCATCTGCACCTTGCTCATCGGATGGATCGAAAGCTCGTTGACGCTGTCGAACACCGTGTGGCAGAGGTTCAGCACCTTCAGCACCTTTTCGTACGTGCCGGGAACCTCTTTATCGACTTCCCTTGCAAACGTCTCAAGCCCCGGATGCAGGGTGACTTCGATGCCGGGCAGACTTGCGTGATACGCTTCGGGAACCTTGAGCCAGTCGATGTTGACGCCCATGTCCTCGAGAAACTTCCCGACCTTCAGACGGTTGCCCTCGGGACCGATACTCATCATCTCATGCAGAGCCGCCTCGATCTCGATCCCGCCGCGCACAAAGCTTGTCGCGATGCCGCCGGGCAGGTTGTGGCGCTCGAGCACCAGCACGTCCTTGCCCTTCTCGGCCAGCATCAGCGCGGATGAAAGGCCGGCGAGCGCACCGCCGATGACGATGACATCATAGTGATCTTTGTAGAATTTCATAGCTTCTCCTTATGCAAAATATGAGGGAGCGTAAGCCGCTCCCTCCGGGAATCCGTATCTCAGAAGAACCGTTCGACCAGCTCGCGGGAATATTCCGCGGTCTCGTCCATATCGCCGAAGCTCATGATCTCGCCGGCATAGAACGTGTCGTACTTGTCCTGCATTGCCTCGACCTTTTCGTACCAGCCCGCGGCATAGTCCTCGGAGAAGACATGCGGGAAATAGTAGACGCTCCACTCGTTGACAACGTTGCTTGCCGGGTTCTTCATGATCTTCAGATCTTCGAGAACCATCTTCTTGCATTCGTCGTACGGGATTTCCTTGGTGTCCTTGTGCTTTCTCAGCGCATAGGTGGTGATGACCTGATCCTTCGTATCCTTCCAGCGGCGATAATAGACCATCAGATGACCGAGACGTTCCTTCTGCATGTTCTCAAACACGTAGTAGGAAATCTCCGGGTGATCCTCGGGCTTCGTCTCGACCGCGAGCACGTCGTAGCGCTCGTAATCGATCTTGCTGAACAGTTCCTTCTCGTCCTCGCGCGCGTCGAAGTAATCGACCATGCCGACCTGACCGTCCGCACGCTTGTTCGGGATGTACAGCGGCGCGGTGACGATGATCTTATCGTACTCTTCGACTTTGCCGTTGACCGTGACGAACACCTTGCCGTCCTTGCGCTCGACCTTCTCGATCTTCGAGTTGAGTCTTGCCGGATGCTTCAGATGATCGTTGAGCTGTTCCCAGATGTACTGCGTGCCGTTCTTCCACGTCCAGAGGTTGACCTTGACGAAGTTCATCGTGGTCTGGAAGTCCAGATACTTCAGGACGTATGCCGCCGGGATCTCATCGAAATAGCCGTAGCCGAAGGACGTGTACGGCCCGATCCAGATGTCCTGCGTCAGCTCGACGCCGTTCAGCTTGCAGAAATCCTTGAACGGCATGCAGAGATCCTTGAGGTTCGGGTTCTCGCCCTTTACCGGCTCACGCTTCGCGTTTGCCTGGGAGAAACCGTCATAGCGGCCTTCGGAAACGCCGCGGTGACCGTTGACGTCGTAGCCCTTATATTTGGTTTCGAGGATCTCGCCGAGCTTCTTGACCTGCTTTTTCATTTTCAGCAGACGCGGGATCTTCAGAATGTTCTTCTTCGGCTCGAACGGCTCGATGACCTTGCCTTCTTTATTTTTGTAGTTACGGTTGAGTTTCGGGCCGTCGTGCGTGATGCCGCAGAACTCTTCGACGTCATGGACCGCATAGTAGCTCGGTACGCCCATGATCGCGCCCATCTCATAACGGCGTCCGTTGTAGGTCGGAGACCAGCACTTGCCGCCGACGCGGTCCAGACGCTCGAGGATCGTGTAATTCTCATAGCCCTTCTTTTCGAGATACATGCCGGCAGAAAGACCCGCGGGGCCGCCGCCGACGATACAGATGCGAATGTTCTTGTCCATACATTTCCTCCCACTGATTTGTGTTGATTCACAGCATTTTTATTATAACGCGCTCCCGCCGGAAATGCACGAACTTTTTGCGTTTTTTATCAGAAAAAATGAAAAAATCTTTCTTTCTTCCGGAGAACATGATAAAATAAACGCCGGAGGTGAATGCTATGCGGTTTGCGGATTTTTCCGCGCTTCTTGCGCATTGGGCCGATCAGTCCCCCGACGCACCCGCTCTGATGTATGATCAAAACGGCACGAAAAAAGTCTGTTCCTTTTCGGAGCTGGATCGGCGCGTCCGGTTTCGGGCGGACGTATTGAAATCCGAACGGAAGCA
This sequence comes from Clostridia bacterium, assembly GCA_017388175.1. GTDB lineage: Bacteria > Bacillota > Clostridia > Christensenellales > CAG-138 > UBA3792. The sequence goes on from JAFOTD010000017.1 coordinate 45,793, forward strand.
GACGCTCGGCATCCTGTGCGACGGCAGTTTCGACTGCGTCGTTGAGATCTTCGCCTCGGTCCTTTCGGGGCGTCGAACCGTTCTTCTGAGCGAAAACGCGCCGGACGCGGCTCTTGCGGAAATGGTCAGGGAAGCCGAGCTCGACGCGCTTTGGGGCGATTCGGAGCTTCGCGCGGACCTTGCGCCGTATCTTTCCGGATCGGCGGAAGGCGGCGAAAACCAGATCCTGTTTTTCACTTCCGGCACGACGAACCGCGCAAAGGCTGTTGTTCTGACCGACGCGTCCCTGACGGCAAGCGCTTACAACGGCGCCGCGCTTCTGCCGCTCTCCCCGTCCGACACGCTTTTATGCATGCTACCGCTCGATCACGTCTTCGGCTTTGTCTGCGGACTTTTATGGGGGCTTTCCTGCGGCGCCTGCGTCGCGCTCTCCCGCGGGGCGCGGCATTACGGCGACGATTGCGTCTATTTCCGTCCGACGGCGCTGTCCGCCGTCCCCGCGCTTTTGGGCTTTCTTCTGAAGTACCGCGCCTTGAACCCGGAGCTTAAAACGCTCCTTCTCGGCGGCAGCGGCTGTCCGGAACCGATCCTGCGCGCCGCAAAAACGACCGACGCGCGTGTATGCTTCGGATACGGGCTGACGGAAACGAGTTCCGGCGTCGCGCTGTCGCTCGGCGAGGGCGATCCGTACGCGATGACGGTCTGCCCGGACGACGCGATCACAATCGCGCCGGACGGCGAGGTGCTGATCGAAGCGCCCACCTGCATGATGCAGGGCTACTGGCGGCACCCCGAGGACACCGAAGCGGCGCTCCGTGACGGCGTTCTGCATACGGTCGATCTCGGATATCTCGATGAGAACGGAAAACTGCATCTCAGCGGCCGCAAGAAGGAGATCCTTGTCCTGTCCGACGGCACAAAGCTGTTCCTTCCCGAATACGAGCAGGCGCTTTCCGCCGCGCTCGGCGGCGAGGCGCTGTGCGTGCTTCTGATCGACGATCAGCCGATTCTGGTGCTCGAAGGCGAAATGCGCGAAACCGCGCCGATCTGGGAGAAGATCCGCCCGGTGCTCGACGAGCGCGCGCGCAACCAGCAGATTCGCAAGATTGAGTTTTACGAAAAACCGCTTCCGCGCACGGCAAGCGGAAAAATCATGCGTTGGGCGATCCAACGGGAAAGAGAGGGGTTATGACCCGCAGAGAAGAAATCCTGAACAAGACAAAAGAAATCATCGTCGAATCGCTGCCCGAGCTCGAAGGGCAGGAATTTGATGAAAGCACCGTGATCAACACGGACACCGGCATCGATTCGATGGGCTTCACCCTGATCATCTGCCGTCTCGAAGCGGCGTTCGACGTCCGCATCCCGAACCGCCAGTGGCAGAAGCTGTCCACGCTGGGCGACGTCGTCAGCGCGATCGAAAAGCGCATGCCGAACAAATGAGCGTTTACGAACAGGATTACCGCATCAAAAGCTCGGATGCGGACGCAAAGCAGCGGCTTCGGATCTCCCGCATGTTCACCATACTGCAGGAGGTCTCCATCGAGCACACGACGGAGCTTAAAATGGGCCGCGATATGACGATGGACCGCGGGCTTTTATGGATCGTGACGCTGCAGCAGGCAAAGATCGCAAGGATGCCGGTGTACGACGAGCCGGTGCACATCGCAACGTGGCCGGGAAACACCATGCACATTCTGTTCCCGCGCTATTACCGCATCACGGACGCGGACGGAAACGCGCTGGTCGAAGCAAGCTCTCTGTGGGCGCTGATGGACGCGAACACGCGCAAGGTCATCTTCCCCGAAGAGCATGGCGTCGCCATTCACGGCATGCGTACCGGAAAGGAAATTCCGCTTCCGCGCGCGCCGAAATACCCGCAGGCCGAAACAGCCGAGTCGTTTACCGTTCCGTACAGCTACGTCGATCTGAACGGGCACATGGGCAATACCCGCTACTTCGACCTTGCGGAGGACCGCATGCCGCCCTCGTTCCGCGAAAAGCGGCTCGTCGGCATTCAGACCGAGTATGCGCGGGAAGCGCTTGCCGATACCGAGGTTCTGCTGAAGAGCGAGGTTCTGGGCGACACGTTTCTGCTCGCCGGAGAATATGAGGGTCAAAAGCTGTTCCGGCTGAGTCTCGCCTTTGCGCCGGACGCCTGATCGAAAGGAGAACGCCGTGCAGCTTCGCAATATGACGCTCTATTCAATCTTCATCCGCAACTTCGGCGGCACGTTCGCCGCGGTCGAAAAGGACCTTCCCCGCATCCGCGCGCTCGGCGCCGACGCGATCTGGCTTTTGCCGATCCATCCGATCGGAGAAGCGAAGCGCAAGGGTACGCTCGGCTCGCCCTACGCCATCAGGGATTATCGCGCCGTCAATCCGGAATTCGGCACGATGGAAGATTTCGCGCGGCTTTGCGAAACGGCGCACGCGCTCGGGATGAAGGTTCTGATCGACGTCGTGTACCACCATACCTCGCCCGATTCCGTACTCAATAAAACGCATCCCGAATACTTCTATCAAAAGCCGGACGGGTCGTTCGGCAACCACGTCGGCGATTGGAGCGATATCATTGACCTTGATTTTTCCATGCGTCCGCTTTGGGATGAGCTCATAGACACGCTCTGCTTCTGGGCGCGGTACGTCGACGGCTTCCGCTGCGACGTCGCTTCGCTCGTTCCGCTCGGGTTCTGGCTCGAGGCGCGCAGGCGCGTGGAAGCAGTCCGCCCCGGCTGTATCTGGCTTGCCGAATCGGTCGAGCATGATTTCATTCGCTATATGCGCGCGCAGGGGCTCGACGCGCTCTCGGATTCAGAGCTGTATCAAGCGTTCGATGTCCTCTACGATTACGACGTATATCCTGATTTCATCGCGTACACGGAGGGCCGTATTCCGCTGTCCGCGTACGTCGCCGCGTTGATCAGGCAAGAAAGCACCTATCCCGCGGATTACGTCAAGCTGCGCTGCACCGAAAACCATGACCGAAAGCGTACCGCGGCGCTGTTTCCCAATCCCTCCGTGCGGGAAAACTGGATCGCGTGGAACTTTTTCCAGAAGGGCATGCCGATGCTCTATTGCGGGCAGGAGTGGGGCGTTGATCACACTCCGTCGCTGTTCGACGCGGACCCCGTCCCCCGCGAGGGCGAACCGATGCACGAGGCGCTTTTGAAAACGCTGATCGCCATGAAAAAGGATCCGCTCTTCTCGGACGGCGTCTACACGGTCGAAGCGCGGGAGAACGACGTGATCGTCGCAAGCTGGACGCTCGAAAGCCGCAGGGCGGTCGGCGTATTCAGCATGAAGGGCTTTGCTTCCGAAACGGAGGTTCTGCTTGCCGACGGAATGTACCGCGATCTGCTGTCCGGACAAACGCACCGGATCGCGGGCGGAAGGCTTGCCGTCTCCGGCTCGCCGCTGATTTTTCTCATCGGCTGACCGGGAAATCCAGAATACACCTTGCGAACGGACGCAAAAGCAGCTATACTGTTATATTAAGCAATCACCACCATCAGGAGGAAGCTATGGAATTGAAAGAAAAACAGGCGATCGAAGCGTTTGCCCTGCGCATCCGCATGGCGGCGCTCGAAGCGATCCACTCGATCGGCTCCGGTCACGTCGGCGGCGTCATGAGCATTTCCGATACGCTCGCCGTGCTGTACGGCCGCGAGATGCGCGTACGTCCCGAGGATCCGAAATGGCCGGATCGCGACTACCTCGTCATGTCGAAGGGTCACGCGGGTCCCGCAGTATACGCAACGCTCGCGCTGAAAGGGTTCTTCCCGTATGAAGAGCTGAAGACCTTAAACCGCGGCGGCACGCGGCTTCCGAGCCATTGCGACCGCAACAAGACCCCGGGCGTGGATATGACGACCGGATCCTTGGGCCAGGGCACCTCGCAGGCGGCGGGCCTTGCGCTCGGAAACAAGCTCAAGGGCAGAAGCAGCCGCGTCTTCCTGATCGTCGGCGACGGCGAAATGCAGGAAGGTCAGTGCTGGGAATCCTTTATGTTCGCAAGCGCGAAAAAACTCTCTAATCTCGTCGTGCTGATCGACTGGAACAAGAAACAGCTTGACGGAACCCTCGAGGAGGTTCTCCCGATGGGCGATTTCGTCGCCAAGATGGAAGCGTTCGGGTTCGATACCGTCAAGGTCGACGGCGGCGACGTCGAAGCGATCGCAGCGGCTCTGGAGCGCACGAGAAACGGCGGCGACAAGCCGTACGCGATCGTGCTCGACACCGTTAAGGGACACGGCGTTGCCGAGGTTGAAAACACCGCGATGAACCACAGCATGCCGGTGACCGACGAGCGCTTTGCGAACTGGACCGCGGAGCTGAAGGATAAGCTTGCTGCATTGGAGGGCTGAAACGATGACGAAGGTAGTTTATAACGGAGAAATGGATCCGCGTCTCTGCAAGGATGTAATCGGTCAGACGGTCGCAAGCCTCTCGGAGAGCGATCCGGACGTGATCTTTCTGGACGCCGACCTTATGAGCTGCTCCGGCACGCTGAAATGGTCGAAAACGCACGGCGACCGCGCGATCGACTGCGGCATCGCCGAGTCGAACATGGCGGGCGTCGCGGCAGGGTTGGCCGCCGCGGGCTTCAAGCCGATCATCCACAGCTTCGGCACGTTCGCTTCGCGCCGCTGCTACGACCAGGTCTTCCTGTCCGGCGGCTACGCAAAGAATGATATGACCGTCATCGGCACCGATCCCGGCGTTACCGCCACGATGAACGGCGGCACGCATATGCCGTTTGAGGACGTCGCGATGTACAACGCGCTGCCCCACGCGACCGTGATCGACGCGTCCGATCCGACCTGTCTTGAAAGCGTTCTGCGCCAGTGCGTGAATCGCCCCGGCGTCAAGTACATCCGCGTCGGCAGAAAGCAATACGCAAAAATCTATGAGGAGGGCTCGGAGCTTCCGATCGGCAAGGCCGTCACGCTCCGCGAAGGAACCGACGTCGCGATCTTTGCGGCGGGCATCATGCTGCACGAAGCCATGAAAGCGGCGGCAGCGCTGGAAGCCGAGGGCGTTTCCTGCGCCGTCGTGGACTGCTTCACGATCAAGCCGATCGATGCGGACGCGGTCGAAGCGTGGGCAAAGAAATGCGGCGCGGTCGTCGTCGCGGAGAATGCGAACCGTCACGGCGGTCTGTATGACACGATCCTTGAGGTGCTTGCGGAGCGCTGTCCCGTTCCCGCCGCGTGCGTCGCGGTCGAGGACGAATTCGGCGAAGTCGGCACGCAGGGCTACCTTCAGGAGCGCTTCGGGCTGACCGCCGCGCATATCGAAGCGCAGGTCAAGGCCGTACTCAGAAGAAAGTAATACATAACAGGAGATACAACATGAATTACGCAGAAGAATCGCTCCGTCTGCACGGAGAATGGAAGGGCAAGATTGAAGTCATCGCAACGGTCCCCGTCGCCACGAAGGACGATCTGAGCCTCGCTTACACCCCCGGCGTTGCGCAGCCGTGCCTTGAGATCCAGAAGGATATCAACAAGTCCTACGAGCTGACCCGCCGTCACAACCTTTGCGCGGTCATCACCGACGGCAGCGCGGTGCTCGGCCTCGGCGACATCGGTCCCGAAGCAGGCATGCCCGTTATGGAGGGCAAATGCGTGCTCTTTAAGTCGTTCGGCAACGTCGACGCGTTCCCGCTGTGCATCAAAACGCACGACGTCGACGAGTTTGTCAACGCGGTCTATCTGCTCTCCGGCTCGTTCGGCGGCATCAACCTCGAGGACATCTCCGCGCCGCGCTGCTTTGAGATCGAACGCAAGCTCAAGGAAAAGTGCGACATCCCGATCTTCCATGACGATCAGCACGGCACCGCCGTCATCACGCTCGCGGGTCTCACGAACGCGCTGAAGGTCGTCGGCAAGAAGAAGGAAGACGTCAAGGTCGTAACGAGCGGCGCAGGCGCGGCGGCCGTTTCGATCGTAAAGCTGCTCCTTTCCGCGGGGTTTAAACACATTACCATGTGCGACCGCAAGGGCGCGATCTACAAGGGCAGAGACGGTCTTAACTGGATCAAGGAAGAGATGGCGGAAGTCACGAACCTCGAGCGCAAGCCCGGAACTTTGGCGGATCAGCTCGTCGGCGCGGACGTGTTCATCGGCGTTTCTGCGCCCGGCACCGTCACGACCGAGATGGTGAAGACCATGAACCGCGACGCGATCATCTTTGCCTGCGCGAACCCGACGCCGGAAATCTTCCCGGACGACGCGAAGGCAGGCGGCGCAAAGGTCATCGCGACGGGCAGAAGCGATTTCCCGAACCAGATCAATAACGTCCTCGCGTTCCCGGGCATCTTCCGCGGCACGTTCGACGTGCGTGCAAGCGACATCAACGAGGAGATGAAGATGGCGGCGGCCAAGGCGCTGGCCGATCTCATTTCCGATGAAGAGCTTTCCGCGGACTACATCATCCCGAAGGCATTCGACAAGCGCGTCGGTCCCGCGGTCGCGGCGGCAGTTGCGGAAGCGGCACGCAGAAGCGGCGTCGCAAGAATCTGATCGTATCCGTAAAGAAGCAGCAGGCGGTTTTCGCCTGCTGCTTTCGTTTTTGTCAACCGCGGTTTTGGTTCCCCGTTCAGTACCCGATCGCGATGCCCAGGATGATGAACAGGATAACGAGCGCAAGATTGCATATGAACAGCGGCGCGCTCTTTTTGATCCATTTGAAATAGTCGATCCCGATCATCGACAGCGAGATCAGAAGCACCGGCGATGTTGGAAACAGCACGTTCGTATAACCGTCGGCGAACGTGTAGATCAGAATCAGCATCTGCTTGGAAAGCCCCACGTTGACGACGGCGAGCATGCCCATGACGAGGATCGCCTTTGCGGTCGAGGACGAGATAAAGAATTCGAGCACGAGAATGATCGCGTACAGAACGAGCGCGACGACGATCGGGCTGTGCCCCGAAACGAGCGTATTGATTGAATGCACGATCGTCGGCATGATTGCGCCTTCGTCGAAGATGTACTTGATCGATGACGCGAGCGCGATAAACACGATCGTGGGGAGCGCGCCGACGACGCCCTTCCAAAAGCTTTTCAGAACGGGCTTGCACGCCCTCGCCGAAAGGAACCCGGCCAAAAGCCCGCAGATCAAAAAGTACGCGATCAGAACGACAACCGTGTAATCGCGCAGTGCCTTCAGCGCGGAGCAGACGATGATCAGTCCGAGACAGACGAGCAGGAAAACGATATAGGTCAGACGGATGCGTTTTTCATCCTGCGGCGCTGTCTCGTTCCGCTTCTCCTCCGCCCCTGCCGCGCGCAGCGTTTCATCGTGTGCAAGCGTAAGGCTTGAAGATGGATCCTTTTTGAGCCTTCTGACGTACAGAAAGAGAAAACCCAGAAGCAGCAGATACATCACGATGAAGATCACGAAGCGGTACCAGACGCTTTCCATCGGGTTCGCGTCGATGATCTCCGCCGCGGTCAGCACCGTGAACGGGTTCGTGATCGCGCTCGCAAAGCCGAAGCCGCACGCGATGATGCTGACGAGAAATCCCGTAAACGAGTCAAACCCGATCATTACGCACAGCGCGGCGATGATCGGCAGCATCGAGAGCATCTCCTCGAACAGTCCCAAAAACGCGCCGAAGCACATAAAGACCAGCGCGATCGCGCAGAGCAGCAGCGCCTTGCGTCTGCGAAACCGTTCTGCGACGGTGCCGATCAGCGCGCGGATACCGCCGACGTCGTTCATGACCTGAAACGCGCCGAAGACCATGATGAGAAACAGCGACAGCATGATCAGCGTCAGCCCGCTGTCGGAACCGAAGACAAGGATCGGCGCTAAAAGGCCTTTGTGGATCGGGATTCCCTTCGCTCCCTCGACCGGGCGGTACGTCAGGTAATCCGGTTTTCCGTCCGCCGTCGTTCCGAACGCGCCCTTCGGGATCACGTAAGTCAGCACGATCGCGCAGATCATCAGCACGATCAGAAGCGCAACGACCTCGATAAAGGTCTTTGCGGAAAGATTGAGCAGCGTCTTATTCCTGTCCTTTTTCATCTCGCGTCTCCCTGATCAGATCGACAAGCAGCGCCCAGCGCGCGGCCTGCCGACGGTTTTCGGTCGGATAAAAGTAATACAGATCCCCGTTGTGATAGGTTTCAAACTCCTTGCCGCAGGAGAACGGCAATGCCGGAAGCTTGTCGAAACCGACGGTGAACGATTCACGCGCCGAGCAATAGGAAAACCCATCCGGCGTCAGCGTGCAGCGGCCCTTTTCCCGCGTCGCGTACCGTCCGGTATCGCGGAAAATCACGGTTTTCACGTCCGTCTCGAGGTGCAGCGAAGACAGCTCGTCCCGCTCCAGTTCCCGGATGCGCCCGTAATACGCGCCGATCGAAAACGGCGCGTCCTCGAAGAGATACCGTTCGTTCAGCCGGCGCGTTTTTCCGCAGGCAGAGCAGACGAGCGTGTTGCCGACGCCTTCGGTACCGTACAGCGCGCCGCAGTCGGCGCAGCGGTACAGCACGTTCTCAAGTCCCTTTGCCATATCCTTTTGCCGGAACGTCCCGATGGGGTTCTCCGATTCGTCATACCGCAGCGCCGCGTCGATCAGCGCGTCCAGCTCTGCGTCGGTCATCGCGGCGATCTCCTCCGCGGTGATCACGCGCTCCGCGGCGATGTGCACGTCGGTTTTGAACAGGCGTTTGCGCCACTTGGGCTTTGCGAAGTACGATCCGCGGATCTTTATGAGCACCAGATCGGTCTTCAGCCTCCGGTAAAAGCCCGCGCTCCGGTCGATGATCGGATAGGAGCGCCCGTCGACGGACAGCCGCGCCTCGGGAAAAATCACCACCGGATAGCCCTTTTTCAGCATCCGGACGATCTTCAGCGGCACGGAGATATCCGGATAAAAGAGCTTCTTCCGGATCATGCCCGACTTTCCCGCCGCCTTGCGGATGAGCGGATGCGAAAGGTAATGCTTGTTGACCACGAAGCTCGGATTGCGATCCTTCAGCAGTCTGCTCATGTAGTACATATCGAAGAACGACGCGTGGTTCGCGAGCGCAACAAACGGTCCGCGCAGACCGGAAAGCAGCGAATCGTCGACGGTCAGTCTCTGTCTGCGGCGCATCAGCCGGTGCAGAACCGCGAAAAAGCCGGTCGCGAACACGGATTCCGGCGTACCTTCGTTCTGCCGGAAATAGATCCGGTTGAGAAACAGAAACAGGATCGTGAACAGTAACCCCGCAAGAAGCAGCAGGATCAGAATCAGCAGCGGAAGCGGAAGCTTGTTCCCGATGAAATACCTTGCCGCCGTCCCCATCAGGTTGGAGGTGACGATCGACGGAATCACGCCCGTCGCGACCGTAAAGAGGTAGCGCGGGTATTTCATCTTGCGATAGCTTCCGTAATAGCAGATCGCGCCGAACGGAATAAACGGCATGATAAAGAGCAGATACAGCAGAAGCTGCGTACCGCGATCCTTTTTCACGTTCTTTGCGAGTCGGTTGATGACCTTTTCGTTTTTCTCGTAGGCGTCGTTGCTGAACCGGAATACCGTAACGAGCACGTAGATGATCGTCGCGCCGAGGCAGACGCCGAGATCACACAAAAGCAGCGCAATATAGAACGGGTAGCTGAGCCCAGACGAGACCTGGATAAACTCCGCCGGAATGAAGATGACGACCATTTGCAGCGCTTCGACGAAAACGACTGACAAAAAGCCCAAAACGCCTTTCGACTCGAGCAGTTCCTTCGCGCCGTTGAAATCGCGCGCGATTTCCATGCGGATAAACGGGATCAGAATATCGCACAGAAATAAAAAGAACAGCGTGACAGCCGCAATCAACGATCCGATGATGATAAGCCGCTGCGTTGTTTTCTTCATGCGTCCCCCGATTTCATTCCCTGTGCGTAGGAAAGCCTGTGCATTATTATAGATAATATAATAAATCGGGTGCTTTGTCAACAAAGCCGACGCTTCCGTTTGCGGCGCTTTCGCTCTTTTCTTTTTGCGTGAATTATGATATGATACGATATACGGATCAAAGCGAAAGGAGAACCGGATGCGGGACGATCTTGACAAACGCATAGCGGAGGCGCGCACGCTGTCCATCGTGGGCATGTGCAAGAACGCAGGCAAAACGACCGTTCTGAACTGGCTTCTGAACCGGTCGCGCGATCGTGTGCTCGGACTGACCTCGATCGGACGGGACGGCGAATCCGTCGACGTGGTAACCGGCACGGAAAAGCCCGGCATCTTCATTCCGGAAGGCACGCTGATCGCCACGGCAAAGGACATGCTTTCGCTTTGCGACATCACGCAGGAGATCGTCTGCACCACAGGCATTCCCACGCCTTTGGGCGAAGTCGTGCTCGTGCGCGCAAAAAGCGCCGGAAACGTGCAGCTTGCGGGGCCTTCGATCACCTCGCAGCTTAAAACCGTTTCCGGGCTGTTCTTCTCGCTCGGCGCGGATCAGACGATCATCGACGGCGCGCTCGGGCGGAAATCGCTCGGCGCTCGGACCGTTGCCGAAAACGTGATTTTGTGCACCGGCGCAAGCTACGACATGCGCATGGAAAAGGTCGTGCAGGACACCGCGAACGTCTTCCGGCTGTTGAATCTCAAAAAGGCCGAAACGCCGCCGGAGGAATCGGAGAAGCCGCTGAAGGAGCTTTTACGGGAATCCGGCGAGGCGCTGATCCCCGGCGCGTTGACCGACACGGCGATTCTGCCTCTTTTAAAAAGCGGTGCGCTTAGAAACGCGCGGCTCGTCGTGAAGGATCCGAGCAAGGTTCTGCTCTCGCCCGATACGCTTGAAAAGCTTTCCGTGCGCGGCGTTTCGCTCGAAACGGTTGACGCGGCGAAAACGCTTTGCGTGACCGTCAATCCCGTTTCCGCCTACGGCTGGAAGTTCGATCCCGACGCGTTTTTGCGCGCGATGGAAGCGGCCGTAACCGTTCCGGTCATCAACGTAAAGGAGGCGCTCTCTTGATTTCGATCCGCTTTGAAGACAGGGTCAGCATCGGGCTGCAATACGTCCTCGATAGTCTGCATGCGTGCAGCCCGTTCGGGCAGGAACGCGTACGCAGGCTGCGCTTTTACGCGCCGGAGGAACGCGCCGCGCTTCTGACCGAGCTCGGCAACACGGCGCGCGCCGCAAAAGAAGCGCAGACGCAAAAATCGCTGTACGAAAAAATCATGCTCGTGCTGTGCCAGTTGAAAGATATCCGCGGCTCGCTCTCGCGCCTTTTTGAAGGCGTATGTCTCGATCACGTGGAGCTGTTCGAGCTGAAAGGCTTTCTGCTCCGCATCGAGGAGCTTTTACCGCTATTCGATCGCATGAACGAAGCCGTGCGGATCGAGGGCATGGCGTTCTCCGATCCCTCGGAGGCGCTGAAGATACTCGATCCCGAGCATACGCGCTCGCGCGGGTTTTATATTCCGGACGGCGCAAGCGAGCCGCTTCGCGCGATCCGCAGAGAAAAAAAGCAGCTTGAGCAGCGTCTGTATGAGGCGGAAACCGTCGCCGAAAAGGACGCGCTGAAAGCCGAACGCACGCGCGTCTGCGCCGAGGAGGAATCCGAAGAACGCGCAATCCGAAAGGCGATGTGCCTTGCGCTGCTTCCGTACGTATCCGCAATGCAGGCTGACGCGGACGCTGCAGGCAGGCTGGACTTTCTGATCCAGAAAGCACTGTTCGGCGTGCGGTACGGCGGCGTGCTGCCCGAATTGACCGACACGGCGCTGGAGCTGACCGATATGATCAATCCGGAGCTATGCGATCTGCTGAAGGAAAAGGGACGCGCGTTCGTGCCCGTTTCGATCGCGGCCGATCGCGGCGCGACGGTGATTACCGGCGCGAACATGGGCGGCAAAAGCGTCGCCATGAAGACGGTTGCGCTGAACGCGCTGCTGATGCAGGCGGGTTTTCTCGTCTGCGCAAAGCGGGCGCGGCTTCCGATGTTTCATTGTGTGAAACTGCTGTTCGACGATCTGCAGTCGATGCAGTCCGGACTTTCCGGCTTCGGTTCGGAAATCGTGCGGTTCAGCGAAGCGCTCGATGAAGCGGAACAGGGTTATTCGCTGCTGCTGATCGACGAGCTTGCGCGCGGCACGAATCCCGACGAGGGCGCGCGGATCGTGCAGGCGGTGACGCGATATCTGAACGGCGCAAACGCGATCTCGATCCTTGCGACGCACTACGACGGCGTCGCGGAGCTGGCGCGCGCACATTATCAGATCATCGGGCTTAAAGACGTCGATCCCGACGCGATCAAAGCGGAGCTTTCCGGCGCGGAACGGGACGGCGTGGCGGTGATCGCGCGGCATATGAACTACGGGCTGTACCGCGTCGAGGGCAGGGCGGACTGTCCGAAGGACGCGCTGAATATTCTTCGTATGCTGTCGCTGAAACCGGAGATTTTAGAACGCATCGAACGCTCGTACGATACGGAAAAATCTTGACAACGACCGCATGAATCGGGTATAATTTTTATACAGATTTTATACTGTCTTCCATAGAGGTGCGTCGAGCAGGGTACCCGTTCGACCGGCAGGGCAGCCGGGAACGTCGTGCGGGGAAGGGGCCGTTCGCCGAAGAATCCGGGGCTGCCCGATCCGGTTTCTGGCATCGCCGTGTAAGCGGCGCTGCTGTCATGTTCGAAGAACATGGAGCGCTATTGGTCGAACCGTCGACCGACAGCGCCTTTTTTTACCCGAAAAACGCGTTTGAAGGTTCTTATCCGTCAGCAAATTAATGTGAAGGAGAATCATACATGGAAAAAATGACATCTTTACTCCGTCTCCGCATGAGCGCCAAAGACGCGCATTACGGCGGAAACCTCGTAGACGGCGCGCACATGGTACACCTGTTCGGCGACGTAGCGACCGAGCTTCTAATCAAGTGCGACGGCGACGAAGGCCTGTTCTGCGCCTACGACAACATCGAGTTTTTAGCGCCGGTCTACGCGGGCGACTACATCGAAGCCTACGGCGAGATCGACCGCGTCGGCAACACCTCCCGCGGCATGACGTTCGAAGCGCGCAAGGTCATTCAGGCGCGTCCGGACATCTCCCCGTCCGCGGCGGAAGTTCTGCCTGAGCCGATCGTGGTCTGCCGCGCACACGGCACCTGCGTCACGCCGAAGGACTGCCAGCGTATCGATCACAGTCAGGACAAGTAACGGAGGAAACAAATGGAAAAGCTCATCATCACCGCCGCCATCTGCGGTGCGGAAGTCACCAAGGCGAACAACCCCGCCGTCCCCTACACCGTCGAGGAAATGGTCCGCGAAGCAAAGCTTGCGTATGAAGCGGGCGCAGCGATCATCCACGTGCACGTCCGCGAGGACGACGGCACCCCCACGCAGGACCGCGAGCGCTTCCGCGTCGTCATGGACGCGATCCGCAAAGAGCTGCCCGACGTCATCATGATCCCGTCCACCGGCGGCGCGACCGGCATGACGCCCGAAGAGCGTCTGCAGCCTACCGAGCTGTTTCCCGAGATGGCGACGCTCGACTGCGGCACCTGCAATTTCGGCGACGACGTGTTCGAAAACACGATGCCCACGATGCGCGCGTTCGGAAAGCGCATGATCGAGAACAATATCAAGCCCGAGTACGAATGCTTCGAGCTCGGTCATCTCGACACCGTTCTGAACATGGCGAAGAAGGGCGAAGTCCCCGGCGCTCCGATGCAGTTCAACTTCGTGCTCGGCGTTGCAGGCTGCGCGCCCGCAACCGTCGATAACCTCGCCTTCATGGTTTCGAAGATCCCCGCGGGTTCGACCTGGACCGTCACCGGCGTCGGCCGCTCCGCATGGACGATGGCGGCTGCCGGCATCATTATGGGCGGCAACGTCCGCGTCGGCTTCGAGGACAACGTCTATCTCGGCAAGGGTCACAAGGCCGCGTCAAACGGCGAGCTTGTCGAAAAGGTCGTCCGTCTTGCAAAGGAACTCGGCAGAGAGATCGCAACGCCCGACGAAGCGCGCGCGATCCTCGGCATGAAGCCCCGTCAGTAAGCAAATCACAAATCAAAATACATTTTTACAGGAGGAATCAAAATGGAACAGTTAAAGGGCAATAAATACGGTACCCACCGCGTCATCGAGCCGAAGGGCGTTCTCACGCAGGCTGCATGGAAGATCGACAATGACATGACCAAGCGTTACAGCAACGAGATCATCTGCGATGTCATCTCCCTGAACATCGACTCCGCGTCCTTCACGCAGATCGAAGAAGCATGCGGCGGCGACGAGCAGAAGATCGGCGAAATGATCCTCGGCATCGTGGCGGAACGCGGCAAGCAGCAGAACCCGGTTACGGGCTCCGGCGGCATGTTCATCGGCAAGGTTGCCTACATCGGCGAAGACCTTCTGAAGAAGCCGGACTTCGACCTCAAGGTCGGCGACAAGATCGCATCCCTCGTTTCCCTGTCCATGACGCCTCTGAAGATCGACCGCATCAAGGCGATCCACAAGGACATCGACCGCGTCGATATCGACGGTCAGGCGGTTCTGTTTGAGTCCGCGATCTACGCAAAGCTTCCCGAGGACATGTCCGAAGCTCTGGCGCTTGCGGCACTCGACGTTGCAGGTGCGCCCGCACAGGCAAGAAAGCTTCCGAAGGAAGGCGATTCCGTGCTGATCCTCGGCGCAAACGGCAAGAGCGGCGTTCTCTGCGGCTGGGAAGCGCTGAAAAAGGTCGGCCCGAACGGCAAGGTCGTCGGCGTCGTCAGAAACCCGAAGCAGGTTCCCGCGTTGATCGAACTCGGCGTTTACACCGACGTCATCGTTGCGGACTGCACGAAGCCGGTCGAAGTACTTGAAAAGGCGCTGGAAGCCAACGGCGGCAAGGAATACGACATCTCCATCTGCTGCGTCAACATCGAATCCTGCGAGATGAGCGCGATCCTCCCGGTCCGCGACGACGGTCTCGTATACTTCTTCTCCATGGCGACCTCGTTCACCAAGGCAGCTCTGGGCGCAGAGGGCGTCGGCAAGGACGTCACCATGATCGTCGGCAACGGCTATACCAAGAACCATGCCGAGATCACGCTGAACGTGCTCCGCGAGAACGAAAAGCTCCGCAAGCTGTTTGACGAAAAATACTGCTAAAATTCTCTTGCGAGAGCAGGGTTCTCCCCCGCTCTCGCGATCTATTTTTTTCAGGAGGTTTGTATATGAAAACCCGAAACGGTCTCTTCCGGGACGTCCCCGAAGAGCAGTGGAACGACTGGCACTGGCAGGTAAGAAACCGCGCCGAAACGCTTGACGATCTCAAAAAGGTCATGACGCTGACGCCCGACGAAGAAGAAGGCGTGAAGAAGACGCTCGGCAAGCTCCGCATGGCGATCACGCCGTACTATCTCTCGCTGATCGACCTCGACGATCCCTATGATCCGATCCGCAAGATGGCGATCCCGCGCGCGGAAGAGCTCGATTACGCGGATTATGAGGACGCAGACCCGCTGCACGAGGACACCGATTCCCCGACGCCGGGTCTTACCCACCGGTATCCGGACCGCGTGCTGCTTCTCATCACGGACATGTGCTCCATGTACTGCCGCCACTGCACGCGCCGCCGCTTTGCCGGTCAGAATGACTGCGGCGTTCCGATGGCACAGATCGACAAGTGCATCGAATATGTAGCCAATCACCCCGAGGTCCGCGACGTGCTTCTTTCCGGCGGCGACGCGCTGATGGTCGGCGACGCGGTACTTGAGAGCATTATCTCGCGTCTTCGCGCGATCCCGCACGTTGAGATCATTCGTCTCGGCTCCCGCACGCCGGTCGTGTGCCCGCAGCGCATCACGCCGGAGCTGTGCAATATGCTGAAGAAATACCATCCCATCTGGCTCAACACGCACTTCAATACGCCGAAGGAATTCACGCCCGAAGCGGCAAAGGCTTGCGCCATGCTCGCGGACGCGGGCATTCCGCTGGGCAACCAGAGCGTTCTGCTCGCGGGGATCAACGACTGCAGCCACGTCATGATGGAACTCGTGCACGGGCTTGTCAAGATGCGTGTGCGCCCCTACTACATCTACGCCTGCGATCCGTCCCTTGGTCTTTCGCACTTCCGCACCCCGGTATCGAAGGGCATTGAGATCATGGAAGCGCTGCGCGGTCACACCTCCGGCTACTGCGTACCGACGTTCGTCGTCGACGCGCCGGGCGGCGGCGGCAAGACGCCCGTCATGCCGAACTACCTGATCTCGCAGACGCCGAGAAAGGTCATCCTCAGAAACTTTGAGGGCGTCATCACGTCCTACACCGAGCCCGAACATTACGTGCAGAACTGCCATTGCGACGTGTGCACCGGCAAGAAAAAGGTCGAAAAGACCGGCGTTGCGTACGTTGCCGAGGGCACTGCGCAGCACTATCTTGAACCGACGAAGCTCCTTCGCAACGAGCGGCACGTCAAGCACTGAGGGCGGCTTATGGAAAGCAAACTCGGCTTGAACTTTGATCTGGTCAACGAGGCGCGTACGAGCGCGGCGCACGTCGCTGCCGACGTACAGCGCTTTATCGACCGGCACACCACCGTCACGGTTGAGCGCACCGTCTGCCGACTCTTGGGCATCGACGGCGTCAACGACATGGACGTTCCCATGCCGAACGTCGTCGTCGATTACCTCTCCGCAAACGCGCTGCTGCCGATGGGCGCGGCGTGGGTGATCGGCAACGCGATCCTCGAGACCGGTCTCGATCCGCAGGGCATTGCGGAAGCGATCGATAAGGGCGAGCTCGACCTCAACAAGCTCCCCGCCCATCCGGAGGCGGAGATCCGGAACGCGCTGCAGCCGTACGTCGATGCGACGATGGCGCGGATCAACAAAAACGTCGCAAATCGCAACGAGTATCTTGACCGCTTCGGCGACAAGCAGGGACCATACCTCTACATCATCGTCGCGACCGGCAACATCTACGAGGACATCATTCAGGCGAAGGCCGGCGCGAAGCAAGGCGCGGACATCATCGCCGTCATTCGTACGACGGGCCAGTCGCTTTTAGACTACGTTCCCTACGGCGCGACGACCGAGGGCTTCGGCGGCACCTATGCAACGCAGGAAAACTTCCGCCTGATGCGCGCCGCGCTTGACGAGGTCGGCGAGGAGCAGCACCGCTATATCCGCCTTTGCAACTACTGCTCGGGCCTGTGCATGCCCGAGATCGCGGCGATGGGCGCGTTGGAACGGCTCGACGTCATGCTGAATGACGCGCTGTACGGCATTCTGTTCCGCGACATCAACATGCAGCGCACGATCGTCGATCAGTATTTTTCCCGCATCATCAACGGGTACGCGGGCGTCATCATCAACACCGGCGAGGACAACTACCTCACCACCGACGACGCGATCACGAGCGCGCACACGGTGCTTGCTTCGCAGTTTTTGAACGAGGCGTTCGCAAAGTGCGCCGGCATGCGCGAGGAGCAGATGGGCCTCGGCCACGCGTTCGAGATGGACCCGGCGGTCGAAAACACGTTCCTCTACGAGCTTGCGCAGGCGCAGATGGCGCGCGAAATCTTCCCGAACGCGCCGCTGAAGTACATGCCGCCGACCAAGTATATGACCGGCAACATCTTCCGCGGACACATTCAGGACGCGCTGTTCAACATGGTCACGATCCTGACGAATCAAAAACTGCACCTCCTCGGCATGATGACCGAGGCGATCCACACGCCGTTTATGTCGGACCGCGCGCTGTCGATCGAGAACGCGCAGTACATCTTCCGCACGATGAAGGATCTCGGCAACGAACTGACCTTCAAGGAGGGCGGCATCATCCGCGCCCGCGCAAACGAGGTCCTGACGAAGGCGACCGAGCTCTTGAAAGAGATCGAAAACCTCGGGCTTTTCACGACGCTTGAGCGCGGTATCTTCGCGGACGTCAAGCGCCCGAAGGACGGCGGCAAGGGTCTTGCAGGCGTCGTCGTCAAGGATGAAACCTACTTCAATCCGTTTATCGAGATCATGAAAGGCAAGGTGGCGAACGAATGAGCAGCGGACTTTATAACACGCATAAAATTGAATTCGACACCACGCTGGACCTTACGCGCATAAAGCCGTACGGCGACACGATGAACGACGGCAAGGTGCAGCTGAGCTTTACCCTGCCCGTGAAAGACGACGAGCGCGGCGTGGAAGCGGCGCGGCAGATCGCAAAGAAGATGGGCCTCGACGAGCCGAACGTGACGTATCACGCCCCGCTCGACAAGGAGTTCACGTTTTACGTGGTCTACGGAAGCTGCGTGCACACCGTAAACTACGAGGACATTCACGTCATCACCGTCGAATCCGAGGTGATGAGCATGGAGGAAACGAACGACTATATCCGCGAGCACATCGGCCGCAAGGTCGTGATGGTGGGCGCTTCTACCGGTACCGACGCGCACACCGTTGGCATCGACGCGATCATGAACCGCAAGGGCTTTGCAGGACACTACGGCGTGGAGCGCTACGAGATGATCGAGGCGTACAACCTCGGCTCGCAGGTCAGCAACGAGGATTTCATCAAAAAGGCTTTGGAGGTCAACGCGGACGCGCTGCTCGTATCGCAGACGGTTACGCAGAAGGATATCCATATCCAGAACCTCACGAACCTCATCGAGCTGCTGGAGGCCGAAGGGCTTCGCGACCGCTTCGTGGTGGTCTGCGGCGGGCCGCGCATCACGCATGAGCTTGCGAAGGAGCTCGGCTTCGACGCGGGCTTCGGCGCGGGCACGTACGGCGACGACGTGGCGAGCTTCGTGGTCACGGAAATGGTCAAACGCGGCATGAAGTGATCTGCCGCTTCCATGAACTATCAATTCTTGAAGGAGGAATATAAAATGGCAAAGAAACCGGTCATCACTGCCGCCGAGGCAGCGAAAATGATTCCCGACGGCGCAACGATCATGTGCGGCGGCTTTTTGGGCTGCGGACAGGCGCTCGCCGTCGTTAAGGAGCTCGTGAAGCTCGGCACCAAGGATCTGACGCTGATCGCAAACGATATGGGCCGCGCGGTCGGTCCGAAGGGCGAAGAATTCTTCGGCATTGCGGAGCTGATCCACAACCATCAGGTCAAGCGCGTGATCGCGACGCACGTCGGCATGACACCCGAGGTCGGCGAACAGATGAACGCCGGCACCCTCGAGGTCAACCTGATTCCGCAGGGCTCGATGGCGGAATGCGTCCGCGCGGGCGGCGCGGGACTGGGCGGCGTGCTCACCCCCGTCGGCGTCGACACCCTGATCGAGGAAAGCCCGCTTTGCCTCGGCAAGCAGGAGATCGACGGCAGACAGTATCTTCTGATGAAGCCGATCCACGCGGACTTCGCGCTGCTCGGCACCTATAAGTGCGACGAAGCCGGCAACTGCTGGTACAAGGGCACGATGCGTAACTTCAACACCGTCATGGCGACCGCGGCGGATACCGTCATTGCCGAGACCGAATACCTCGTTCCCATCGGCGAGATCGAGCCCGAGAACATCCACACCTACGGCATGTGCGTCGACTACATCGTGGAAGGAGAGAGAAAATAATGGATAAGTCTGAAATCAAAGCCTTTATCGCAAAGCGCTGCGCGAAAGAACTGAAGGACGGCGACGTCGTCAACCTCGGCATCGGCCTTCCCACCATGATCCCCGGCTTCCTTCCCGAAGGCGTTGACCTCGTCATCCATGCCGAACTCGGCATCGTCGGCGCGGGCGCGACCCCGAAAGAGGGCGACGCGAACTACGATCCGTACCACGTCGTCGACGCGGGCGGCAACGTCGCGTCCGTGGCGTTCGGCGGCGGCTTCATCGACTCCGCGACGAACTTCGGTCTGATCCGCGGCGGTCACGTCGACGCGTGCTTCCTCGGCGCTTTGGAAGTCGATCAGGAAGGCAACCTCGCAAACTGGATCATCCCCGGCAAGCGTATGCCCGGCATGGGCGGCGCGATGGACCTGTGCGTCGGCGCAAAGAACTGCATCGTCTGCATGGAGCACACTGCAAAGGGCAATCCGAAGATCCTCGAAAAGTGCCGTCTGCCGCTGACCGCGTCCCACTGCGTCAAGAAGATCATCACCGAGATGTGCGTGCTCGAAGTGACCGAAAACGGTCTTTTGATGACCGAGATCAACCCGGAATTTACCGTCGACCAGGTCAAGGCTGCCACCGCCGCCCCGATCACGGTCGCGGAGAATCTGAAGTCCATGATCGACTGATCAAACGATACAGCAAAGCCCGACCGTTTGGCCGGGCTTTTTATGCGCGTAAGTGCAGATGATTCGGAGCTTCGGGAATCACGCAGGGAAGCCGGTCGGCCGGGCAAACCCGACGGGACGGGCCTGTGTGCCAGCCGGGGCAGGCTGCGGCGCGATCGTTCGCGGCTGCTCCGGAACGCGTACGGGAATCTGCCTCGGCTGTTCCGGGATCGTGCGCGGCTCAGTCGAAAAGCGGTCCGAAAGCTTTTGCATCAGCCGCACGCCGTACGCCTCGCGGCTTTGTGCGAGCACCGGCGCGCCCGTGCGTACGCGGTATACGGTGTAGAAGTGCTGTGTCGTGAGGAGCAGGAAGGCTCCCTGTCCAAGCAGGACCCTGCGGTGAAGCGTCGAGCGATACATGCAGATCTCCGTGTTCGGACATTTCTTGCCCCAGTATTTACGGAATTTGGCGTCGTCCTTCTTGAAGATGCCGAACGTATGACGGTCCACGACGCCGTAGCGATAGCCGGTCGCGACGCCGTGATCCGTGTAAGAGAGCGCAACCGCATGCAGCTTTGTTCTGATAAAGTTCGAGGATGTGTTTATGTCGAGCGAATCGACCGTGACCGTCGGATGCGCGGCAAGCCACGCGTCCGCTTCCTCCACGCTTTCAAACGTGATCCGGCCCTTCACGGGATCCACTTCCTTCTTGACCTGCCGGAACACGTTGAACACGATCCCCGTCAGCATCAGCAGATCGTACCGCGCCTGTTCGCCGCGCGTGTCCAGTATCCGCATGCCGGTCCGGCTCTCGGCGGCAACGATCTCCCGCTCCAGGGTCGCAAGGCCGTTCTGCATCTCATCGTGACAGCCGTTGATCTCATTTGTCTTGATCTTCAGACACATCGAAAGGAGCCGCATCCGATCCGTTTGCGGCAGCCGTGCAAAGAATGTCGATACGACGTTTTGATTCAGTTCCATGGTGTTTCCTCCCGTTTCTCTCCTGTTTTCACATAATATGACAAGCGAGACCGCGTTTTGGTTTTATGTTTTTTCAAAAAAGTCCCGTCTGCCGCTGACCGCTTCGCATTGCGTGAAGAAGATCATCACCGAGATGTGCGTGCTGGAAGTCACCGAAAACGGACTTCTGATGACCGAGATCAACCCGGAATTCACCGTAGAACAGGTCAAGGCCGCGACCGCCGCACCGATCACGGTCTCCGAGAACCTCAAGTCGATGACCGACTGAACGTAAGCATCACAAAAGCCCGACCGAAAGGCCGGGCTTTTTGCTTGTCTTACGGATATGCGTTTGCCTAATTTCGTTTCCTCTCGTCATTCGAATCAAGCTCACGCGCGGCGCTTTTCAAGGCAACTCCTAATGTTTTACCGGCGTAATTCGCGATTTTGTACCTCTGCGAAAAAACGAAAAGCATACTGGAGATACCGATGCTCAGAAAGATCGTAAACGTTCCGATTGCAATGCATCCGATGGATTTTCCCTGAACGTCCTCATATGCATCCTGTCGCTCATAATATTCATCTGTAAAGCCGCTGAACTGACGGAACTGTTCTCTACTGAGTGATTTCGCTTCCTTCTCCATGCCGGCTCCGATGACGATCAGCGTAATGCCGACGATCAGACCGATCACCAGAACCAGGATCGCAATCGGTTTTTGTTTTCGTCCCTTTCGTGAAAGCGCCGCTCCGTCGTTGCTGCGAACCATCTTCTGCGCGGGGGCATCCGTCGGTCTCACATTGTTCGGCACCGCCGTACCGCATCGCGCGCAGAATCTATTCCCTTCCGTGATTTCATAACCGCAATTTTCGCAATACATCTTTGTGCTCCTTATCCTTTTTTGTCTTTCGCTCTATAAGACACCGGATTCCGCTTTCCGGTTTTATAATAATACTATTTTTTATCTGCTACGTCAATCTCCCCCATGGAAAGCATTTGATTTCCCCTCACAAGATAGGATCAAAACACGTGGACGCCTTGCAGGGGCTGACATCCCCAGCAGCCCCAAATGTGATTTCTGTGTAACGCAAAAAAACGATCCCGGAGTTTTGCTCCGGGATTTTACATACTCATTTCTTTTCGATCGGCAGCCAGATTTCGCACCAGTGCGAATTGTTGACCGCTTCGTTTCCGTCCTCGAACGGCCAGTGAATCACGTTGATCTCCGGCGCATTCCGCAGCTCGTAGCCGGACGACGGCAGCCATTCCGTCACAAGGCGCTTCCGAAGCCCGTCGACCAAATTGGTCGGAAACTTGCACCGTTCCGTTTCGCAAACTACATACAGCCCTTCCGGAATGGAGAGATGCTCATATCGCTTCGCAAATTCGCCGAGGTCCTCGTCAAAGTCCTCGAGCGCCCAGTGGGGCAGCTTTGCCGCAAAATAGAAATCATAGCCCTCGTCGTCAAAGTTCGTCAGCACGGCATACGTGGTCTCATGCTCCCGGCTCATGCCCTCCAACACGTATTGCTCCAGCCGCGTCTCGCAGGCAAAATAATGATCCTGATCCTGTTTCTCGTTTGGATCGCCGGTAAAGCGGCGTTTGAATCCGGTCAGCAGCATGTCCGGTTTCGTTTCGATTCTGTAATCCATCATGCTTCCTCCTTCAAAATGCAGATTGATCGTCATGGGAGAAAACGACCTGAGTTTTGCCCCGTCCATGCGCGCCCGGGACGGCGTTACCCCGTGGAATCTCTGGAATGCTCTTGCGAAGCTGTCCGGGCTTTCGTAGCCGTACTTGTATGCGACGTCGATGACCCTCGCCTTACCCTCCGCAAGCTCTGCGCCTGCAGCGGATAACCGCCGGTTCCGGATGTACTCGCCGAGCGTGTAGCCGCACAGAATGCTGAATGCGCGCTGAAAATGAAACGAGGAATAATGGCTTTCCCCAGCAATGTTTTCTGTGTCCAGATCATCGGTCAGATGCGCTTCGATATAATCAATTGCCTTCTGTATTGCTTCGATCCATTCCATATCCGTTTCCTCCTGACGTGATCATCATACACAATCTTTGCACATTAGTCCCGATATTTTCTGCTCTTGTCTGTCGGCTCTCAAAAAACGATCCCGGAATGCTCCGGGATCGTTGTGTTATGATTCGATATTCAGTTTTGCGCCGCAATTCCAGCAAATACTTCGATTCCCCGGTTGGACTTCTCCACACGCCGAACAGCGGATCTTGCCGCCTTCGACACGTGTTGCAGTTACTGATTCCTTCCCGGTGTTTTCCCGAATTTCCCTCAGAATTGCAGCATCTTGTTCTTTTTTTATTTCTGCAGCGCGTTTTTCCTTCTGAATTGCTATTTGTTCAGCTTCGTTCCTTTGACGCAGAATTTTTGAAGCTTCGTTCCCTTTCTTCTTGATGACTAATGCGATTAGAGAACTGCATCCGGCAAACACAATCAGTGCAGATACGGCCATCAGAACGTACTTCAGCGTCTTGTCCATATTTTTTTCCAAACCAAAGTTGATCATAACAACGACTATGAGCACGGCAAGGAACGGAAACCCCATCAACAGTTTGAAATGTCCCCATCCCTGCGGATCAACTTCTTTCCATGCTTTCATGCGGTCTCTGCCCGCAAGCGGAATCATCACAATCCATTCTAAAAAAGCACATACTGCCAAAATACCGAATAAGACCAGAGCTGTAACCATATTTTATCTCCTTAACTAAGAAACTGCAAATCCAAGGATTTACAGTTTCTTTTGTGTTTCTTTTATTTCGCCGCTTTGGCAGCGCGGATGGATTCGATCAGCTCCGGAACGACCTTGAAGAGGTCGCCCACAATGCCGTAGTCCGCACATTCGAAGATCGGGGCGGTCTCGTTCTTGTTGACCGCAATGATGCATTCGGATTCCTGCATGCCCGCCTTGTGCTGGATCGCGCCGGAGATGCCGAGCGCGACGTACACCTTCGGATGCACGGTCTTGCCGGTCTGTCCGACCTGATGGTCCGCGCCGATCCAGCCCGCGTCCACGCAGGCACGGGAAGCGCCGACCACGCCGCCGAGCTCGGAAGCAAGCTCTTCGGCAAGCGCAAGACCCTTTTCGACGTCCTTACTGATGCCGCGGCCGACGGAGACGATGAAGTCCGCGCCGATCAGATCGACGAGCTTCTTCGCCGCCTTGACGACCTCGACCACTTCGGTCTTGATGTCTTCCGGCTTCAGATCGAATTCGGGATGGAGAATCTGGGCGGTTCTCGGATTCTCGCGCTTCTTCATAACGCCCGGACGGACCGTCGCCATCGCGGGGCGGAAGCGCGGGCAGATGATCGACGCCATGAGGTGACCGCCGAATGCCGGACGGGTCATCTTGAGATCGCGCGCGACGGAGTGATCCGCGCCCGCGAGCCGTACGCTCTTGGTGCGCTCGATGCGATCCTCGGGAAGTGTGGAAGCTTCACGCAGGAAGTTCTGGTAGTTTTCGAGATCGATATCGAGGTGCGTGCAGTCCGCGCAAAGACCGGTGTGCAGACGAGCTGCGCAGCGCGGCGCGAGGTCTCTGCCGATCGTCGATGCGCCGAACAGGAGGATTTCGGGCTTATACGCCTCAACCGCATCGACGATGACCTTGGTGTACGCGTCGGTGGTGAACGTGCCGAGAAGCGGGCTGTTATAGACATAGACCTTGTCCGCGCCGTATTTGCCGAGTTCCGGCGCGATGCCGTCGACATTGTCGCCGAGCAGAATGCCGCAAAGCTCCACGCCGAGCTCGTCGGCAAGCTTTCTGCCCTCGGAGATAAGTTCGAAGGTGGTCGGCATCATTTCGCCGTTGCGCTGTTCACAGAAGACCCAAACGTTCTTGAAGGCTTCGATTTCGCTGCTGTTAAACATGATTCCGTTCCCCCTTCCTCAAATAATGTGCTTCGCGGCTAAGATCCCCGCGAGCTTGTCGGTCGTTTCCTTGCCGTCGCCTTCGAGCATCATGCCCGCGCCCTTTTGCGGCGGCGTGAACGACGTCAGAATGTTCGTCGGCGAGCCCAGAAGACCGATCGTGGACTTGTCGATCAGCGGATGATCCTTCAGCGTTTCGTAGGTCATCGTGATCACTTCTTTCTGATAGCAGTCGAAGATGCCGCCGATGTTCATATAACGCGGCTGATTCAATTCCTTGATGCAGGTGATCATGCAGGGCGTCTGCACCTTCACCGTCATGTAGCCGTCCTCAAGGATACGCTTGACGGTCAGGGTGTTGCCGTCTTTTTTGATCTCGCCTGCGTAGGTGACCTGCGGCAGATGCAGCTTTTCCGCGATCTGCGGACCGACCTGCGCGGTGTCGCCGTCGATCGCCTGACGTCCCGCAAGGATGATATCCTCGGGTTCCACGCCGTAGGTGTCGATCGCCGCCGCGATAATCTGGCTCGTGGCGTAGGTATCGGAGCCGCCGAACTCGCGCGCGGTGATGAGAACGCCCTCGTCCACGCCCATTGCCATGAGCTCGCGGAGCATGCCTTCCGCGGGCGGCGGTCCCATCGTGAACGCAACGACCTTGCAGCCGAGCTCATCCTTTAAGGTCAGCGCCGCTTCGACCGCGTTCATGTCGTCGGGGTTGATGATCGTCTGCATGGACGCACGGTCCAGCGTGCCGTCCGGGTTGACGGCGACCGTACCGGAGGTATCGGGAACCTGCTTTACCGTAACAAAAATCTTCATGTCCTCTGCCCTCCTTTACTTCACGCCGAGGTTTGCGGCGATGACCATGCGCTGGACCTCGCTCGTGCCCTCGTAGATCTCGGTGATCTTCGCGTCGCGCATCATGCGCTCCACGGGATATTCACGGGTGTAGCCGTAGCCGCCGAACAGCTGCACGGCTCTGCGCGTCACGTCGGACGCGGCTTCCGCGGCGAACAGCTTTGCCATGGCCGCTTCCATACTGCAGCGCTCGTGCGCCTGTTTCTTCAGCGCGGCGTTATAAACGAGGAACTGTGCCGCCTGCATGCGGGTGTGCATGTCGGCAAGCTGGAACTGCGTGTTCTGGAAGGAACTGATGCGCTTTTTGAACTGCACGCGCTCCTTCGTGTACTTGATCGCCTCGTCGATCGCGCCTTCGCCGATGCCAAGCGCCTGCGCCGCGATGCCGATTCTGCCGCCGTCGAGCGTTGCCATCGCGATCTTGAAGCCCGCGCCTTCCTTGCCCAAAAGGTTCTCTTTCGGAACGATGCAGTCCTCGAAGATCAGGTCGCAGGTCGAGCTTCCGCGAATGCCCATCTTCTTCTCATGCTTGCCCTGCGAGAAGCCCGGAAAGCCCTTTTCCACGATGAACGCGGAGATTCCGCGGTTGCCGAGCTTTGCGTCGGTCATGGCGAACACGACGAACGTATCCGCCACGCTGCCGTTGGTGATAAAGCACTTAGAGCCGTTCAGCACGTAATGATCGCCGACGAGCACCGCCGTGGTCTGCTGGCCGGATGCGTCGGTACCGGCGTTCGGCTCGGTGAGACCGAATGCGCCGATCTTTCTGCCGGAGAGCAGATCCGGGAGATACTTGCGCTTCTGTTCCTCGGTGCCGTTCTCGAAAATCGGCGCGCAGCACAGCGAGGTATGCGCGGAAACGATGACCGCCGTGGTGCCGCAGACCTTTGCGAGCTCCTCAACCGTGATCGCGTAGCTCAAAACGTCGCCGCCCGCTCCGCCGTACTCTTTCGGGAAGTAGATGCCCATCATGCCGAGCTTCGCCATCTTTTCGACGGTCTCCATGGGGAAACGTTCTTCCTCATCGATTTCGGCCGCGATCGGCTTCACTTCGTTCTCTGCAAATTCGCGTACCATCTTGCGAACCAGCAGTTGTTCCTTCGTCAGACGAAAATCCATTCTTATTCTCCTTTAAATTACTTGTTGTACTTGAAGAAGCCTTCGCCGGTCTTGATACCGAGCTTGCCCGCGCGGACCATCTTGCGGATCAGGACGTTTGCGCGGTACTTCGAATCATGCGTTTCGTTGTAGAGCACGTCCATGATGTTCAGCACGACGTCCCAGCCGATCAGGTCGCCGAGGTGCAGCGGTCCCATCGGATGGTTGCAGCCGAGCTGCATCGCAATGTCGATGTCCTCCGCACTCGCCACGCCCTCCTGCAGCACGCAGACGCCTTCGTTGCAGTACGGGATCAGGATCTTGTTGACGACAAAGCCCGGAGCCTCGTTGACGACGACCGGCGTTTTGCCGATCTCGACACAGAGATTCTTCGTCCACTCGATGAGCTCGGTCGGCGTATTTGCGCCGGCGATAACTTCGACGAGCTTCATTGCGGGAACCGGATTGAAGAAGTGCATGCCGACCATCGGATGCATGAGACCCTTCGCCATTTCGGTGATCGACAGCGAGGAGGTGTTCGTCGCAAAAACGGTCTCTTCCTTGCAGAGCGTGTCAAGACGGGCAAGCAGTTCCTTTTTGACCGCCATGTTTTCCGCAACGCACTCGATCACGAGATCCGCGTCCGCAGCCGCCGCGACTTCCTCAACCAGAATGCGGCTCATGAGATCGTCCGCCGCTTCCTGCGTCATCTTGCCTTTTGCAACGCGCTTTGCAAGCGACGCCGCGAGCTTGTCCTTATGCCGCTGCGCGCTCTCCACGCTCGTCGCGTACAGAAGCGCGGTGTGTCCGTTTGCCGAAAAGACCTGCGCGATGCCGCTGCCCATCGTTCCTGCGCCGAAAATTGCAACCTTCATGTTTTGTTCCTCCTGAGTTGATTTTTATAAATGATCCGGACCCTGTCCGATGATTACCGGTTCTGATACGGTTCGTGCTTGCGTTTTTCCAGAAACGCGCACATGCCTTCTTTTTGATCTTCGCTCTCAAAGCAGCCGCCGAACAGCTTTTCTTCCAGGACGATCGCCTCGTCCATCGACAGCTCAAGTCCCTCGTTGATCGCCCGCTTGCACGCGCGCACCGCGATCGGCGCGTTTTTTGCGATCGTTTCCGCAAGCTTTTCCGCCGCGGGCATCAGCTCTTCCGCCGGGTACACCGCGTTGACAAGCCCGACGCGCAGCGCTTCGTCCGCCTTGATGTTGCGCGCGGAGAAGATCATCTGCTTTGCCATGCCCGGTCCGACGAGACGCGCAAGCCGCTGCGTGCCGCCGAAGCCCGGCGTGATGCCGAGACCCGTTTCCGGCTGACCGAACACGGCGGAGTCGGAGCAGATGCGGATGTCGCATGCCATCGAAAGCTCGCATCCGCCGCCCAAAGCGTAGCCGTTCACCGCAGCGATCACCGGGATCGGCATGGTTTCGAGCCTGCGGAACACGTCGTTGCCCTTTTTCCCGAACGCTTCGCCCTCCGCTTTCGTGAGCGTCGACATTTCGCCGATATCCGCGCCGGCGACGAACGCCTTTTCGCCGCTGCCGGTGAGAATCAGCGCGCGGATCTCCGGATCCGCCTCAACGGTATCGATCAGCGTATTCAGATCTTCCAGCACTTCGGAGTTCAGCGCGTTCAGCGCCTTGGGACGGTTGATCGCGGCGATCGCGATCTGCCCTTTCTTTTCCAGCAAAATATGCGTCATGATGATCCTCCGTGAAACGGTTTACCCGTAATCGGGCAGTTTATACTTTATAACAATATGATTATAAACTATTTTCGTATACTTATCAAGCCCGATTCCGGCATTCGGAACATCGTATATTATTTGGTTTCTGTTTACGACTCGCCGGTGCTGTGCTATAATCACGTTCGGATAAAATGACGCATGAGGCACGCATGGAAAGCAACAAACGCAATTCAAAGAAGATCCTCGCGCACGTCTTTGCGCTGTTCTCCATTATCGTTTGGGGCAGTTGCTACGTGCTGACAAAAAACCTGCTCGCGGCAGGCTTTACCGCGCTGCAGATTACGCCGATCCGCATGGCGCTTGCCTACGTTGTGCTGCTTGTCATGCGTCCGAAGTTCCGGAGGCTTTCGTGGAAGGATGAGCTGATGTTCGTGCTGATCGGGATCTTCGGCGGCAGCGTCTATTTTTTCCTGCAGAACACCGCCCTGACCTATACGTACGCCGCCAACGTCAGCATCATCGTGTGCCTTTCCCCGATCTTTACGGCCGTTCTCGCCGTGATCTTTTCCCGCGGGAACGAACGGCTCGGGAAGTTTCTGCTGTTCGGCTCCGTTCTTGCGATCGCGGGCGTAGTGCTCGTGGTGTTAAACGGCAGCCTGAACTTTCATCTGAGCCCCGTCGGCGATCTATTAGCGCTTGCGGCCGGTATTTCATGGGCGGTCTATTCGATCCTGATCAAGCCGTATACGGAAACCATGGACGGTTTCCTCGTGACGCGGCGCGTCATGTTCTGGGCGTTTTTGACCTCGATCCCGCTGATGCTGCTCTCCGACGGCATGCCGAACCTTGCGCCGCTGTTTGCGGAAACGAAGGTGCTTTTCAGCTGGCTGTTCCTCGGGATCTTAGGCAACGCGGTCTGCTTTGCGCTCTGGAACGTCGCCTTCAAGGAGCTCGGCGTGGTCGTAACGAACAACTATCTCTACGGCTCGCCGTTCGTCACGCTGATCGTGGGCTTTCTGCTCCTCAATGAACCGATCTCATGGATGGGCGTCGTCGGCGCGGTTCTGATCACGGCGGGCGTGATCTTAGCGCAGCGGGATAAGCGGGCGTAGCCCGGTCGCGGCGGCATATCGTTCATAAACGCAAAAAGGCTGTGATCGCGCACAGCCTTTTTGTATTATTATTCTGTTATTTATCCAGCACTTCCACCTGAATGGGCTTTGCGGCTTCTTCCATGGCGGCAAGCTCGTCCGGAGTGAGGACGAGATCGAGGCACTTTGCGTTATCGGCTACGTTTGCGGGTTTCCGCATACCGACTAAAAGGCTCATGTTCGGATATTGTTTGAGCGCCCACGCTTCAAACAGCTGCGGGAAGCTGCAGCCGTGCGCTTCGCGGATCGGCTCCCAGATCTCGAACGCTTCCCGGAGGCCCGTCTTGTATTCGGGCTGCACCCACGGAATGCGGGAGCGGATGTCGGTCTTTCGGAACGTGCGTTCCATAAACGCGGGCGAGGTCAGAAAGCCCTCCTCCAAAACGCCGTACGTCTGGAACGTCGCGCCGTATTTTTTGCATTCCGGAAAATAATCCCGTCCGTGGAACGGACTTAAAATACTGAAAAACTCCTGCACCGTATCGACGTGTCCGCCGGCGTTCTGATAGTCCGCAAGGTCTTTCGGTTGGCTGTTGCTGAGTCCGTATGCGCGGATCTTTCCCTGCTCTTTCAAGCGTTCCAGCGCTTCGACCGTGTCGCAGACCGGAAAGCTTTTGCATACGTAATGCACGATCACCGAATCCAGATAGTCGGTCTCTAAGCGGCGCAGAGAATCCTCGACGTCGCGCGCGATCGCTTCGGGTCTTGTGTCGTTGTTGACCGTATAGCCGTCGCGAGAGTAGTGAAAATTGCCGCCTTCATTGCGCCAGTTTAAGGAGCATTTCGTCTGCAGAACAAAGTCGTGCCGGCGGCCCTTCAGCGCTTCGCCCAAAAGCCGTTCGCTTTCGCCCGTGCCGTAGACCGGAGCGGTGTCGATATAATTGACGCCGTATTCTTTGCAGGCGGAAAGAAGATTCTTCGCCTCCGCTTCGGTCGAATCATGGTCCGACCACACGCTGCCGCCTCCGAGTCCCCACGTGCCGAGCGCAACCAAAGAGACGGAGAGATCGCTGTTCCCGAGTTTTCGATACTGCATAGGTTCCTCCTCAGTCGAGATTGAAATCGTTAACGTCGTCGATGGATTCGCCGCCGATACCGGGACCGACGCGACCCGCAATCAGATAGCAATGCTCGATCGGATCAAACACAATGCGATGCAGCAGGCGAAACTCCTCGACCTTGCCGGTGCTCGAAACGTGCGTGCGCGGACCGGTGCAGGGATGCACGATGTCGCCGATGCGCACATGTTCATCGTCCACGTAGGTGATCGGAAGGTCGGATGCGATCGCGGTGCTGACCTTCAGTTCGAGCTCGTCGAGGTCTACATCCGGCGCTTTTTCGTCGAACGCGAGCAAAAATCCGTGCTTGATATCGCGATGCCGCGCGCGCTTGTATTCCTCCTCCGGCAGAAAGATCTCGCAAAGATCCTCGGCGGTATGCGCCATACGACGGTAGCCGATCGATTTTGCGACCTTGTCGTGAAGTTCCTCGGGCATCGGCCCGAAGATCGTGGGACGCGATACGATGATCTCGTCGCCGACGCCGATCATTAGATCGGCGTTGCGTTCGTTCAAGAACGGATAGAGCATATCAAAATGCTCGACGATCACGCGCTTGCCCTTTTTGATCGCGTCAAGAACCGCCTCCGCAAGCGTTCCCATCTGCGTAAACGCCGCCTCGAAGCGCACGTCGAGATGATAGGTATGCGCGGTAAAAAAGCCGGAGCCCTCGAGATCGAGGATCGGCAGCGGGCGCACGTTCACGCCGTCGTCGTCGTTTGTCAGCTCCAGTCCCGGGAACATGCCCTTGATCAGCATGCTCTTGCCGGAACCGGCTTCGCCGATGATGCCGATCAGCTTATCGAACGGCGACAGATACAACTGCGCGATCTGCATGCCGAGATCGTACATGCGGTCGCGTCCGCGCGGCGCAAAAAACACGCTGTAATAGTGGCTCTGCTGCATTCTACCCGAATACGACATGGACGTTCCTCCTGCTTGTAATTGCGCTTTCATTATAATACACCTTTCCGCTTTTCTCAACGGGCAAACACTTTATATTTTCCGAAACGGGCATCTGTTTCCGGGTTTTTCACCGCAGCTTATTGAATGTTTCGGCATTCGGCGTTATAATAGAGTCGGTTTTCGGGGATTCGTTTCCCCGCACTAAACATTTTCGGAGGGGACTATGCGAAGAAGCATGCTCTTTTTGCCGGGCAACGCGCCGAACATGATCATCAACGGCGATTCACTCGGCGCAGACAGCATCATTTTGGACCTTGAGGACGCCGTTTCGCCGGACGAAAAGGACGCGGCGCGGCTGCTCGTGAAAAACGCGATTCAGGAGATGGGATTTATCGGCGTGGAGGTCACGGTACGCATCAACGCGATCGACACTGCCTACTGGAAGGACGATCTCGATGCGATCGTGCCGTTAAAGCCCGATCTCATCATGCCGCCGAAGGCTTCAAGCGCCGAGGATATGCGAACGCTCGACGCGTACATCGCGGAGGTTGAAGCGCGTTCGAACATTCCGGTCGGCACGATCCGGCTGATTCCGCTGATCGAAACGGCTCTGGGCGTAGAGCGCGCGTTTGAAATCGCCTCCGCCTGCCCGCGCGTGACCGCGCTGTTTTTGGGCGGCGAGGACCTGACGGCCGACCTTCGCTGCAAGCGCACCAAAGGCGGCAACGAGATCGACTACGCAAGAAAGCGCCTCGTCTGCGCGGCAAGAGCCGCCGGGATCGACGTTTACGACACGCCGTTTACCGACGTGAACGACGACGAGGGCATCGTCGTCGACGCGGAATACGCAAAGAGCCTCGGCTTTACCGGAAAGAGTGCGATCGCGCCGCGGCACGTGCGCACGATCAACGAGGTTTTCAGCCCGTCGATGGCGGATATTGAATACGCAAAGCTCGTGTTCGAAGCGATCCGCATCGGCAAGCTGCAGGGCAAAGGCGCGGTTTCCTTGCGCGGGAAGATGATCGACAAGCCGATCGTGGAGCGTGCAAGACAGACGCTCGAAGCGGCAAAACAGCTCGGCATCGGAGGAATCGAAGATGAATAAACTGAGAGCTACCATTCGCGAGGCAATTTTAGACAGCGGTCTCAAAAGCGGCATGACCGTTTCATTCCACCACCATCTCCGCAACGGCGATTATGTGCTGAACATGGTGATGGACGAGATCGCAAAGCTCGGCATCCGCGACCTTACCGTCAACGCAAGCTCGCTGTTCGACGTGCACGCGCCGCTGAAGGAGCATATCCGAAACGGTGTCGTGACGCGGATTTTAACGGACTATATGTCCGCGGGCCTTGGCAGCTTCATCTCCGCGGGCGGCATGGAAAATCCCGTGCAGTTTCGTACGCACGGCGGGCGTCCCGCCGATATCGAAAGCGGCAAAACGCCGATCGACGTGGCATTCATTGCCGCGCCCGCCTGTGATCCGATGGGCAACTGCACCGGCAAATTCGGCAAAAGCGCCTGCGGCTCGTTAGGCTACGCGATCCCCGATGCGAAAAACGCCGCGTTCGTCGTGGCGATCACCGACGAGCTGCACTCCTACCCGCTTTGCGACTGGTCGATTCCCGAAACCGACGTGGACGCTGTAGTGGTCGTCGATTCGATCGGCGATCCGAAGGGCATCGTTTCCGGCACGACGAAGATTACGCGCGACCCCGTCGGGCTTTCGATGGCGCAGACCGCGGTTGACGTAATCAAGGCGTCCGGGCTTTTGAAAGAAGGCTTCAGCTTCCAGACCGGCGCGGGCGGCGCGTCGCTGGCGGCGGCGAAATATCTCAAAGACGTCATGCTGAAGGAAAAGATCCGCGGAAGCTTCGGTCTCGGCGGCATCACGGGATACCTCGTCGACATGCTGAACGAGGGCTGCTTCGACGCGCTGATGGACGTGCAGTGCTTTGATCTCAAAGCGGTCGAATCCATCCGGAACAATCCGCGGCACTGTGAGATTTCCGCGACGCACTACGCCTCGCCGTTCGCAAAAAGCGCCGTCGTCGATTCGCTCGACGTCGTCATCCTCGGCGCAACGCAGCTCGACACCGATTTCAACGTCAACGTGCATACCGACTCGAACGGCTGCATCATGGGCGGCTCCGGCGGTCACAGCGACACCGCGGCCGGCGCAAAGCTCTCGATGATCATCGCGCCGCTTTCACGCGCAAGGCTTCCGATCGTGACCGATCGCGTGAACTGCATCAGTACGCCCGGCAGCACCATCGACGTGCTCGTCACGCAAAAGGGCGTTGCGGTCAACCCGAAGGACGTGGAATTACGGCAGCGTCTCATCGACGCGGGTGTGCGCGTCGTGGACATTCACGATCTCAAAGCGCTCGCGGAGCGCACGAGCGGTGTGCCCGATAAGCCGCGGCTCGGTGAAAAGATCGTCGCCGACGTCGTTTACCGCGACGGCACTGTCATCGATCATATCCGCGAAGTGCAGAAGTAAGGAGCTGTTATGAGAGAAATTCAGGCAAACGTACTGACCGAAACGATCGCAAAGCTTGCGATCGAAGCGAACTGCGTGCTGCCGTGCGACGTGAAACGGCGCATCGAGGACGCGCGCAAAAACGAGCCGTGGGAAACGGCGCAGGGGATCCTCGATAAGATCATCGAAAACTACGGCATTGCGGAAGCGAACACCGTCCCGATCTGTCAGGACACCGGCGTGTGCTGCGTGTTTTTGAAGATCGGACAGGACGTGCATATCGAGGGCGACATCCGCGCTGCCGTCGATGAAGGCGTGCGCAGAGGCTATACGGAAGGATATCTTCGTAAATCCGTGGTCGCGGATCCGCTGCGCCGCGTCAACACCGGCGACAATACGCCCGCCATGCTCTACACGGAGATCGTTCCGGGCGACAGGCTCGAAATTACCGTCGCGCCGAAGGGATTCGGCAGCGAGAATATGAGCCGTCTTGCGATGCTCAAGCCCAGCGACGGGATCGAGGGCGTGAAGGCGTTCATTCTCCGCACCGTTGAGGAAGCGGGGCCGAACCCGTGCCCGCCGATCATCGTCGGCGTCGGCGTCGGCGGCACGTTCGACAAGGCCGCGTACCTTGCGAAAAAAGCGCTGATGCGAAGCACGGACGAGCGCAACGCCGATCCGTTCTATGCGGATCTCGAAGCGGAACTGCTCGAAAAGATCAACGCGCTCGGCGTCGGTCCGCAGGGCTTCGGCGGAAAAACCACCGCGCTTGCGGTCAACATCGAGTGGATGCCGACGCATATCGCGGGTCTGCCTGTTGCGGTCAATATCAACTGTCACGTCACGCGGCATAAGACGGTCGTGCTGTAAGGAGGCGGAACCATGGAAAAGCACATTCAGCTTCCCATCACCCGGGAAACGGCAAGAACGATCAAAAGCGGCGAAAGCTGCCTTCTAAGTGGCGTCATCTATACCGCGCGCGACGCGGCGCATAAAAGGCTCTGCGAGCTTCTGAAGGACGGCAAGCCCCTTCCCTTCGACGTAACGAACGCGACGATCTATTACGTCGGTCCGACGCCCGCAAAGCCCGGACAGGTCATCGGCTCGGCAGGCCCCACGACGAGCTACCGCATGGACGCCTACTCCCCCATGATGATCGCGGCCGGCGAAACCGGCATGATCGGCAAGGGCAAACGCAGCGCGGAGGTCGTCGCCGCCATGAAAGAACACGGCGCGGTTTACTTTGCAGCAATCGGAGGCGCGGGCGCGCTTCTAAGCAGCTGCATCAAAAAAGCCGAGATCGTCTGTTATGAGGACCTCGGCGCCGAAGCGGTGAGACGTCTCGAGGTTGAAAACCTTCCCGTCGTCTGCGTGATCGACAGCGAAGGCAATAATCTGTACGAAACCGGCAGGAACGCGTATCTCGCTTCCCGATAACACCAAAAAGCGCAGCGCCGATGCATTTTTGCATCGGCGCCGTATTTTATTCTGTTTTCCGACCCCTGCGCGGGAGCCACAGGTACAGGAGATATCCGCCGAGCACGACGAACGTAAGCGCCGCATTGATGATCATCTTCGTCGTCGGATCCGTCGTGTCATTCGCAAACCCGCAAAGCACGTTGTTGAGCGCATGGAACACGATGCA
>JAFOTD010000018.1 GCA_017388175.1 Clostridia bacterium
CGGATTCGCCGCGCCGAAGATGACGCAGGCAAACGCGATATAGCCGCGCGGCGACGCCATATTCTCCACGAATCTGCCGTTCAGGTTGCCGAGCGACAGGAATGCGCCGGAAAGTCCGCAGAGCATGCCGCAGAGGATCGAAGCAATCCACTTCATGCGCTCGGGGTTCTTGCCCGCCGTGCGCAGCGTTTCGGGCGACTCTCCCGCCGCGCGGATCCAGAAGCCGGTCGGCGTACGGTAGACGAACAGCCACATCAGAAAGACGAGCAGCCACGTTGCGTAAACGAGCAGCGAATGCCCGCTCAGCATCGTGCCGAGCACCGGCACGTCCTTGATCAGCGGAATACTGATCTTGGCAAAGTACGGCGCGTCCTTGATGCCGTCCGAGCCGAACCAGGATGTGGCAAAATAGCCGGTCAATCCGAGCGCAAGCGTATTCAGCGCGCAGCCGACGATAAACTCATCGCTTCTGAGCTTCACGACAAACAGGGCAAAGAAGAGCCCGACGGCGACGCCGAAGACGATTGCCGCAAGCATACCCAGCGCCGCGCTCGCAAGCAGCATGCTGGATGCCGCGGCGATGAACGCGCCCATCAGGATCATGCCGTCCATGCCGATGTTCATAATGCCAGCGTGCTCCGTCAAAAGTCCGCCGAGCGCAGCCAGCGCAACCGGCGTCGCGCTTCGCAGCATCTGATTCAGCGTGCTGCCAGCAACGGTCAGAAATCCGGAATTGATGCCGTCATTCATGTACCGCACCCCCTTCTTTTCGCGCCAGGATATCCCGTTCGGCGGCGCGCCGTTCTCCCGCTTTGCGAATCGCGGCGCGAATGCCCTTCTCTCCTGCCATGCAGAAGATCACGGTCGCCTGAATGACCCAGTAGATCTGAATCGGCACGCCGACCGTCTTCATGCCGTATGCGCCGGTTTTCAGAAACGCAAATATCAGCGAGATAATGATCGTCGGGATCGGCTGATACTGCGCGATCATGGCAACCATCAACCCTTCAAAGTAATAATCCTTTGAAACCTTTGTCATAATGAACGTTTTTTCGGCGCCGAATACGCGGAACATGCCGGTAAGCCCGCACATCACGCCGGAGATGACCATCGTGATGATGATGATCCGATCGGCCTTCAGACCGGAAAAACGCGCGAACCTCGGGTTGTCGCCGATCAGCCGCATCTCATATCCCTTGGTCGTCTTCTGCAGCACGTACCATACGAAGAACGTGATCACAGCGGACGCGATGATCGCCGTCGTCAGGTTGGACGTCGGGATCAGCGTCGTAAACCGGAAATCCGTCGGAACGTCGATGCCTTCATTGAAGCGGGAAGTCTTCCACAAGCTTGAGGAGAAGAACGGAATGGCCGCCGCGGCAACCGAGTTCAGCATAATCGTGGTGATGACCTCGTTGACCTTCAGCTTGACCTTCAGAATGCCGGGAATGAACGCATACAATCCGCCGACCGCCATTGCGCCGAGCGCGGCGCACGGGATCACGACCCACGGCGACATGCCGTTCATCATCGAGCCGATCCTCGCGGCGATCAATCCGCCCAAAAGAAGCTGTCCCTCGCCTCCGACGTTGAAGATGCCGACGCGCGACCCGATCACGCACGCAAGCCCGCACATGCAGAGCACCATTGCGTATTCCAGCATTTCACCGATGTGCCGGCCGCTGGAAAACGGATACACGAACAGCTCACGGTACGCGGTGATCGTATCATGCCCCGCAATCAGAAGGATGACAGCGTCGATCAGCAGCGCAACAACGATGCTTACGGCAACCGACGCAATATAGCCCGGATTGAGCTTGCGCCTGATCCATGCAAAAGCCTTGCTCACGCCTTCGCCCCCTCTCCCGTGCCGGTCATGTAGAGACCGATCTCTTCTTTTGTGATCTCATTCGTCGTAAATTCACCGGTGATCTTCCCCTCATAGAGAGTGATGATCCGATCCGAGAGACGGAATACCTCGTCAAGGTCCGCGGAGCTAAGGAGGATCGCCGCGCCATCGTTGCGCTTTTCGATGATGCGCGTGTGGAAAAACTCCATCGCGCCGATATCCACGCCGCGCGTCGGCTGTGAGATCACCAGCACCGGCGCGTCGAAGCTGAATTCACGCGCGACGACGACCTTTTGCATATTGCCGCCGGACATGGAGCCGACCTCGGTATGGATGCCTGCGCCGCGGATATCGAACTTCTCATACAGCTCCTCGGCATAGCGCTCCACCGTGCTGCGCCGCTGATGAAAACCGAACAGATTGAACCGTTTTTCCTTCTGCCGGCCGATCAAAAGGTTGTCCGCGACCGAGGCAAGCTTGTCCACGCCGGTGGAAAGGCGATCCTCCGGCACGTGCGAAAGCCCGAGCTCGCGGATCTCGCCCGGCGTTTTGCCGGTCGCCTCCTGTCCGCAGATCGTGACCTTGCCGCGGTTGATCTTCCGCATGCCGGTGATCGCTTCAAGGAGCTCGCTCTGCCCGTTGCCCTCGATCGCCGCAATGCCCAAAACCTCGCCTTTTTTTACGGAAAGCGAAACGCCGCGCACCGCGGGAAGCCCCCGGTTATCCGAAACGAACAGGTTGTCGACCTCGATCGCGACTTCGCCCGGCTCGCCGGTCTTTTCGAGATGGTCGAACAGCACCGGACGTCCGACCATCATCGAAGCGAGGATCTTTTCGTTCAGGTCTTTCGTGTTTTCCACGCCGATCAGCTTGCCCTGCCGCATGACGCCGACGCGGTCGGAGATCGCCATGACCTCATAGAGCTTGTGCGTGATGATGATAACGGTCATGCCTTTTTCGCGCACGATGCGGCGGATGACCTCAAAGAGCTCATCCGTCTCCTGCGGGGTCAGAACCGCTGTCGGCTCGTCGAGAATCAGAATGTCCGCGCCGCGGTACAGCGTTTTTAAAATTTCCACGCGCTGCTGCAGCCCTACGGAGATATCACGCACCTCGGCGGACGGATCGACGGCAAGCCCATATTCCGCCACGAGATCGCGCGTCAGTTTTTCCGCCTTTTTGTTGTCGAACAGCAGCTTGCCATTCTTCGGCTCGTGCCCCAAAACGATATTCTGCGCAACCGTAAACGACGGCACGAGCATGAAGTGCTGATGCACCATGCCGATGCCGCGGTCGATCGCCGCCTTCGGGCTGAACGACGTGACCTTTTCGCCGCGTACGTACAGGTTCCCCGCCGTCGGCGTGTTGATGCCGTACAGGATGTTCATCAGCGTCGATTTGCCCGCACCGTTTTCGCCGACCAGCGCAAAAACCTCGCCCTGCCGGATCGAAAGCGAAATGTCGTCGTTCGCCAGAACGCCCGGGAACTCCATCGAAATGTGTTCAAACCGGATGATCGCTTCTTCCACGCTTTTCCCCCCTTATCTCAAACCGGAAAACAGAGGAACGGTTCTCCTGTGTTTCCTTTAGACCGCTTTCCGATCGGAAATGACACAGCGGGAACCGTCCCTGCCGTGTTCTGCATAGAAAACCGGAAGCTGCCCCAAAAAGGAGCAGCTTCCCGAAAGTTGCATGCTTATCTTGTGGTGTCGACCTTGATCTCGCCGGAGACGATCTTCGCCTTCAGCTCTTCAACCGCCGCTTTGACTTCGTCCGGGATCTGCTGGGTCGAGCCTTCCTCGCCGTAGCCGATGCCGACGTAGCCGTTGGACATATCCGCAACCCACGTCGTGCCCCACAGCGACTTATCGCCCGCGAGGTACTTCGCAATCGCGTCGTAGATCGAGTTGCCGACTTCCTTCTTCATCGAGCAGATGATGACGGCGTCGTTGATGTATTTCTGATCGGAGTCGACGCCGATCGCATAATAATTGCCCTCCTGCGCCGCTTCGAACACGCCGTCGCCGGCCTTCGACGCGATCTGGAAAATGACGTCCGCGCCGCGGTCGTGCAGGATCTTCGCGCAATCCTTGCCCTTTGCGGGATCGTCATAGGTATTCGTGTAGTTGACTTCCACCTTGGTCGCCTCGTTATAGTACGCAGCGCCCTGCTTAAAGCCCACGATAAAGTCGTTGATCGTCATGTTGTCCTCGCCGCCGACCGCGCCGACCACGCCGGTCTTGCTCATTGCCGCCGCAATGTAGCCCGCAAGGAACGAGCCCTCGTTCTGCGCATAGGTGATATTCAGCACGTTTGCAACGGGCGCTTCGGTTGCGTTGTCGATCCAGATGAAGTCGACGTCCGGATATTCCGGCGCAATGCTCTCGATGTTGTAGAACTCCCAGCCGACGCAAACGACGATATTCGCCTTGTCTGCCGCGTTGCGCATCTGGATATCATGGTCAACGTTGTTGCACTGAATATAATTGACCGTGACGTTGCTGTAATCCTTCGCAAGACGGTCGCCGCCCTGCTTGGAAGAATCGTAGAACGAACGGTCGCCGAACTGACCCGCGACCACGATCGTCACAGTCACGTTACCCTTTACGGGTTCTCCCGCCGGTTCGGTATTGGCATCGCCCGCCGGTTCGGTATTGGCATCGCCCGTCGGTTCGGTATTGGCATCGCCCGCCGGCGTCTTGTCATCGGTCTTCAACGTGCACGCCGCAAAGCAGCCGAGCGTGAGCACGAGCACCAGCATCATAGCAAAAAATTTTTTCATTTATATTTCCTCCTGCATATTGCCCTTTTCGGGTACGATACCAGTATAATACGAAACCGCGCATTTTTCAACCCGCTTTTTCGAAAGCGCACATGAACCGAAGCCGCAAAGGACAAACTAAGCGTGAAGAAAGGAGGTAAACGAATGGAATACCCGAAAGACCAGACGATCGGCTGTGAGGTGAAAAGCTGCCGTTTCAACGAGAGCGGCGCAAGCTGCAGTCTCAAAAAGATCTGTGTCCGTCCCGCACGCGACTGCGCGACCGGCCGGGAGAACGAAAGCCTCTGCGGTTCCTACGAACACTGCGACTGAACGAAAAAGGACTGTCAGGTTCGGACAGTCCTGCTCTTTATCGTTATCAGTTCTGCTTCTCGAAAATCAGATCTACGCTGGTTTGCGTCAGAATCAGCACCGTGCCGTCATAGGTGAGTTCCGTGACCTGCTGACCGTATGCGCTCAGTGCGATGACGCCGTCTGTAACCGTCCAGTTCAGTCCTTCGAGCGGTTCGGAAAGCTCGCTGGACGTCATTGCCGCCGTGCCGTCCTCTCTGAATTCAAAGCCCATTTCAAGGCCGTTCAGCATGCTGACGGGAACCTCGATGCCGCTGGACTTTGCCTTCGTGAGCGTCCATGCGCCGATAAGGTCCGCATCGGTCGGATCGACCTTCTCCGGAGCCTCAACAACGGGATCCGTGACCTTGGAGGCGCGCTCCATCACGATCTTGCCTTCTTCCTGTTCGAAGATGATCTGATCCTTTTCCGGATCATACTTGCCGGGCATGGTTTCCGTTCCCGATTCCTCGATCAGCGTGACGTCATAACCGGATACCGTATATCTCGCCGTTGAAGACTCGCCGTCCGACGTCATGATCGCGGTGCCGTCCGCGCGAAGCTCGATGGTTGCGTCCAGTCCGGCTGAGGATGCGGGTACGCTCAACTCACCGACCACGACTTCCGTGATCGCCCATACGTCGACCAGATCCTCCGGATTGAATTCCTTCGCAGGCTCGTCGGGCATGACAGGTTCGTCCGGAGCAGCAGTCGGTTCCGGCGTTTTCGTCTCCGCTTCCTTCACTTTGGAAGCGCGTTCCATAACGAACATGGCGCCGTCAAGATTTTCAAAGCGGAGCGTGTCCGTTTCCGGATCGTACACACCGACGTCGTTCTCGCCGTCTCCGGTATTGTCGATCAAAGTGACCTCATAACCGGAAATCGTGTATTCCGTGCTTTTGGTTTCTCCTTCATAATTCAGGATTGCGGTGCCGTCCGCGGAAAACTCGAGCGTCGCGCTGATGTTGGCAATGGACGCAGGGAGGGTGACCCCATCCATGCCGATCGTTGTGATGGTCCACACGCCCGCCAGATCGTCCCTGTCGAAGCCCTTCTTAACCTCGCCGGATGGATCCGTTTCGGGTTCGGTCGAAGCGGCGGGGCCGTCCTTCTCCATGTCCTCTTTCTCCTTCTTTCCTTCGCACGCAAATAGCGAAAGCGCCATCACGAGCGCGAGCATGATGATAAAGAATCGTTTCATATTTCGTTTTCTCC
Organism: Clostridia bacterium; assembly: GCA_017388175.1. Taxonomy (GTDB): domain Bacteria; phylum Bacillota; class Clostridia; order Christensenellales; family CAG-138; genus UBA3792. The sequence goes on from JAFOTD010000018.1 coordinate 6,177, forward strand.
TTTTTATAGATCCCGTTTCGGGTTCTTTGTAGCCTATCATATTCGTTTTATTCTGTCAAGTTTCGCAAAGTATCGCGTCATTTGCGTTCGAAACAGAGCACATATCTGTCAATCTGTACCGTAATCGTATCGTCCTCCGCATGATACGTCCCGACCGCGTCCATTCCGTATACCGTGCCCTTCAGCTCATCTCCGGATACGGTATAGCGCGACGTGCGCTCCTCGCCGTTTATCACGGTCTTCAGCGTTCCGTCCTCCGAAAACGTGATCTCCCCTTCCATGCCGAGCGTAGACGGCTTCACGCCGAATCCGCCGATTTCGACCTTCGTGCAAATCCACGTGCCGATCAGTCTTTTCACGTCCGGGCGGATCGTCGGAACAGGCGTCGGGGTCGGGGTCGGCGTCGGGGTCGGCGTCGGCGTCGGGGTCGGCGTCGGCGTCGGGGTCGGCGTGGGGGAAGGCGACGGAGAAAAGCTCGACGTGCCGCCCGCCGTTGCTTCGGATGCCGGTTCCTGTTTCCGGACGCGCAGATGACACGCGGTCGCGAGCAGCAGCATCAGCGCGACCAGAATCATCATCCGTTTTTTCATCCTGTTCCTCCCCGAACCGTTTTTGTATCTTTCCTGATCCGGACCGCGTCTTACGGTTCGACGACGACGTCGACGGTCGCGGTCACGTAGTTGCTCTTCTCCGCGATCAGCGTATACGTCGTCGGCGCGTTGCCGATCACCGGAAGATCGGCAAGGATGATGCCGCCCTCATATACGGGAATCACCTCGCCGTTCACGGTCATCTGCACGCCTGCGTCGACCGAAGGCGAACCTTCCTCATTGCTGCGCACGAACCCGTAAAGCTGATACGTGCCGTTCGATCCCGCCTTCACACGATACCCGTCCTGCGTCGGCTTTGCCGAAGAATCAAGCGCAATCAGAAGCGTCGGGAACGTGACCGTAAAGCCCGGGCATTCCACGTCGAATTCGCCGCCTTCGGGAAGTGTGATCGTGATCTTCGGCACGATCGTCGTCTCCTCCGTCCCGACCGGCGCGTTCGGATAAAAGACCGGAACCGGAATCCTGATCTTGCGGTACGACAGCTCGCTCTTGTCGCTGACGTATACGTAATCCTCCTGGTTCTGAAAGTCAATTCTCAGCGTCGCCCCCGCGGGAATCGCCGCCCTGATTGTGACCATTTCCATCCCGTCGTCGGCGACATACCGTTCGAGCTCTGCCGTCTTCCATTCCTCTCCGTCCGTCTCCGGCACGTCTCCCTTCGGCGCTAACACAATCACCATCGCGCTCTGCCACTCCATCCGGATCGTGTTCGTTTCCGGATCATAGATTGCCGTCAGCGGATCGTTATTCTCATCCAGCATCGTGACCGTATTTCCGGCAGCCTTGTACGCGATCGTCTCCTCAAACGTCTGCCCGCCTGTCGTCACCGACATCCGCCCGGTTTCGTTTTGATAGAACGACACGGATGAATCCATCCGGATCGCGGATGGATCGTAGCTTGCTTCGCCGATCTCGACCGAAACGATCTTCCATTCGCCGACGATCGCATCCGCGCAGGACGGCGCCTCCGTCGGTTCCGGAGTCGATTCCGACGCGGGCGTTTCCTGCGATTCCGGCGCGGGCGTTTCCTGCGATGCCGCCGTCGGTTCCGGCACGTCCGTTTCTTCCGACGCTTTCAGTTGACACGCGCAGGTACACAGCAGCACAAGCGCAAACAGCCCCGCAAACCACTTTCTCATATGCATCTCCTCAAACCCATTTTTCTGATCCTATCCTATCATATCCGGAAACGCAATCCGCGCTTTGCGGGGATTCTTCATCCTTATTTCACAAATAGGATGCATCTTCGCGGTCTTTCGGCAGACAGACCGCAAACGCCGTCGGAATCGACCGGGTTCCGTCGGAACGGATGAAGGCTTTTATCCCGTCCCCCGCGACGTCGGCGGCGTACACGCGCATGTGCCATTCGATATGCGTGAACACGTGCTTTGCCGCGTAGCTGACCAGATCTCCGACGGGATGCAGATCCCACGCGGAAAGCCGTTCCATCGCCTCCGTCGCCGAAAGCATACCGGGGATATTCGGGAGTTCGTAAAGTCCCGCCAAAAGCCCGCTTTCGGGCCGCTTTAAAAGCAGCGGCGCACCGTGATCGAACAGCGCGAAGACCGTCTTTTCCTCGATCACACGCGGTTTTTTCGGTTTCTTGTTCGGCAGCGCCCCCGCCGTGCCCGCAGCTTTCGCCCGGCAGACGTCCTTCAAAGGACACGCGCCGCAGTCCGGCTGTCCGTTCGGCACGCAAACGACGGCGCCGAGCTCCATCAAAGCCTGATTGAACGCGCCGGAATCCTCCGGCATAACGGCCTTCAGTTCGTCGAACACCCGCGCCTTCACCGCGGGATCGCTCACGTCGGACGGATCGTTCATGATCCTCGCATACACGCGCAGCACGTTGCCGTCAACGGCGGGCACGCGCTCCGAAAACGCGATCGACGCGATCGCGCCGGCCGTATAGCTGCCGATCCCGGGCAGCGTCAGAAGCGTCCCGTACGTTTCGGGCATGCGGCCGGCAAAGCGCGAGAGCACCTCGTTTGCCGCGCGCTTGAGATTTCTCGCGCGCGAATAATACCCGAGCCCCTGCCAGAGACGCAGAAGCCGGTCGTCGGAGACCGCGGCAAGCGACGCGACGTCCGGCAGTTCCTTTAAAAACCGCTCGTAATACGGAATGACCGCCGCGACGCGCGTCTGCTGCAGCATGATCTCGCTGATCCAGATCGCGTACGGATCGCGCGTTTTTCGCCACGGCAGATCCCGGTGATGTCCGGGATACCAATTCAGTAATTGTTCGACAAATTCCATACGAAAAAGTATATCATACTCCGCGCGCTTTTGCAAAGGGAAGCGCCCTTGACTTTGCCGGGGAGAATGGATATACTCAAACGGGAAAAGAGCCTTCCCCTCTGAGGGGAAGGTGGATCGCGCAGCGAGCCGGATGAGGTGGATGCTCGGATCGCTGCAAAGTTTTTCAAAAATTACAGGATCGCGGCGAATGCACAGCCTTTTACACCTCATCAGTCACCTGACGGTGACAGCTTCCCCTCAAGGGGAAGCCTCTTTCTCTGTGCATACGATGCTTTCCTTCACGAGAAAAGCAATCTTTCGGAGGGTAAACCAACATGAACGAAACGGAAATCAAAGAACAAGTCAAAGAGGCGTTCGGGATCCTGATGAACGCGGCAAAACCGGAACCGGGCCAACTTCTTGTGCTCGGCTGCTCGACGAGCGAGATCGTCGGAAAAAGGATCGGCTCCGGCTCGTCCGAGGAGGCGGCAAAGGCGCTTTTGGACGCGCTGCTGCCGCTCGTGAAGGAAGCGGGGCTCGACCTTGCGGTGCAGGGCTGCGAGCACATCAACCGCTCGCTGTGCGTGAGCCGCGCGACGATGAAAAAGTACGGCCTCCAGCAGGTCTGGGTAAAGCCGTGGCTGCACGCCGGCGGCGCCTGCGTGACCGAAGCCTACGGGCGCATCGAGGACGCGGTCATGGTCGAATCCGTAAACGGACAGGCGACCCTCGGCATCGACGTCGGCGACACGCTGATCGGCATGCATCTGCACTGCGTTGCCGTTCCGGTGCACAGCACGCTGCGGCACATCGGCGAAGCGAACCTCGTCATGGCGTTTTCGAGGCCGAAATACGTCGGCGGTCCCAGAGCGCAGTACGACAACGTACCGGTGGGCAGCGACGCGCACGCGCAAAAGAGCAGCCATTGAGGAATTCTTTGAAAAGGGCTTCGGCCCTTTTTTGTTATATTGAAATCCTTTGAATTGTTGTTTTCATAAATCTGCACTCGTACACAAATATTACAATTTGATGCGAATGCTTACTATTATTCAAAGATTTTGTCATAAGTAGTTTTATAGATTTGTTTAAAAAGGATAATCTCATCAGGATAAATGTGCCGTTGCCCTACTTCGATTTTTGCAAGAGCGCTTCGAGTAATATCGCATCCCTCTAACTGCAACTTAGCGGATGCTTCGTTCTGCGTCATTTTTATGCTTTCGCGTATTTTTCGCAGATTGTTACCAATTCGCTTTTCCATTTGACTGTTCATACTACCTCTTTGCGCCTATACAAGAGCAAATCTATTGACTTGATTATATGAGTATGTTAAACTTTATATGCACCTATATAGGTGCAATATAGATCATGAGGTGCAAAATGAGGAGGAGAATACTAATTGTTGGAGTCTTTACACTGCTGTGCATACTCCTGATAGGCTGCTCAGCAGGCAAAGGCAGCGAGACGACATCCGATACTTCAGCAGCATCGCCTGTTGCAGAGAATCCGACTTCCGCTCCAATCCAAGAGCCAACTTCCACACCTGTTCCGACGCCGACACCGTCCCCGACGCCGACGCCAACTCCGATGCTCTCAAATTGGGACATCAGTTATTATGTGGATGATTTCGGAGACAAGACGAATGATGCGTATGTTTATGGCAATTTTGAAGGAACCTGGACAAGTACTATTTCTTCTGATCCAAATGATTTGGATGTAGCTCTCGTTTATGATGGTAAAGACTACAGTTTTTTTGTCTTCGTAAAGAACTATTCATATGTATCTCCGCAGAAAGAAACGTTCTCAACTTTTGATAAAGTCTCTATTAAATTTAAATTAGATGGAGAGGAATATTCCATCAAGCCCATAATCACTGGTAACGGTGAATATCTTTTTATGTCAAACAAAGACGAAGGTTTCAGGGTTTTGAAAAAAGCGTTACGCAGCGGGAAAGAGATCAGATTTGTCGTAAAGGAAGACACATGGGGAACCGTTTTCAAGTTCACTATTGATGGAATCGGTTTTAAGGAGACACTAAAAAAAGCAAAGATTGATTAAATAGAATCACCAAAGCATGGCACGGCCCACATAAAACGGCTGTGCCTTTTTCTTATACGATTCCTTTTATCTTCCTTGAAAATTATATATCGAAATAATCCAAAAAATCCTTTGCCTTTTACGGCGGGATGGTTTATACTTGTATGGATGTCCGGATTCGGGTCTGTGGTTGCAAGTCGATGCCAGTCGCAGGCGAAACGATCCACATAAGCGGGCCAAAGCGCCCGTGAGCATGGTGCGGCTTAGAAGTAAGTCCGGCCGGCGGGCAACCGTCGAGAGGGGCAGTAGTGGGGAGCA
>JAFOTD010000019.1 GCA_017388175.1 Clostridia bacterium
ATCAGTGGGGAATGAAAACAGAGCCGACCAACAATGGCCGGCTTTTTTGTGAAATACAGAACGGCTGACAACGAGCAGCCTTTGGGGCATGAACCCCAGACAAATAGGCACTTAACGTCCGTTCACAAATGGGACGGATCTGGTTGAATTCGCAAAAACCCATCTCCCGATCCTGTTGGGAACGCAGGTCAAAGTCCTCCGATCGCAACCACCGCGTCAGATCAACCGGATCCACTGAACAGCAAAACGCTCCCGGATCGGGAGCGTTTTGATTGGCATATATTTCTTCGTAAACCGGTTATCACTTTGATGCTCTATGCACAATAGTTTCAACAATCGTTTTTATTTCTTATATTTTCGGAAGCCGTGCGGCATAAGCGTTCAGCTCCACGTCGGTCGGGATATAGTCGTCCATCTGTCCGTTGTGGAACTTCTCGTAGGCAACGAGATCAAAGTACCCCGTACCGGTGAGTCCGAATACGATCGTCTTCGCTTCGCCCGTTTCGCGGCAGCGGATCGCCTCGTCGATCGCGACGCGGATGGCATGGCTGCTTTCCGGTGCCGGAAGAATGCCCTCGACCCGTGCAAACTGTTCGGCGGCTTCAAAGACCTTCGTTTGCGGCACGCTCACGGCTTCCAGAAGCCCTTCATCGTACAATTCGGACAGGACCGGGCTCATGCCGTGGTAGCGAAGCCCGCCCGCGTGATTCGGCGCAGGAATGAAGTCGCTGCCGAGCGTGTACATCTTAGCCAGCGGACAGACCATGCCGGTGTCGCAGAAATCGTAGGCGTACACGCCGCGCGTCAGACTCGGGCAGGATGCCGGTTCCACGGCGATGATGCGGTAATCGTTCTCGCCGCGCAGCTTTTCTCCCATGAACGGCGCGATCAGACCGCCGAGGTTCGAACCGCCGCCCGCGCAGCCGATGATGATGTCGGGCTTTATACCGTACTTGTCGAGCGCAGATTTGGTCTCGAGCCCGATCACGCTCTGATGGAGCAGGACCTGATTGAGTACGCTGCCGAGCACATAGCGGTAGCCGGGATTCTTGACCGCCGTTTCCACCGCTTCGCTGATCGCGCAGCCGAGGCTGCCGCCGGTGCCGGGGTGTTCTGTCAGGATCTTTCGTCCGACCTCCGTGGTGTCGGAAGGAGAGGGCGTAACGGACGCGCCGTACACGCGCATGACCTCGCGCCGGAATGGTTTTTGTTCATAGCTGACCTTGACCATATAGACCTTTAGGTCGAGTCCGAAATACGAACACGCCATAGAAAGCGCCGTGCCCCACTGCCCGGCGCCGGTCTCCGTGGTCACGCCCTTAAGTCCCTGCTTCTTTGCATAGTACGCCTGCGCCACGGCGGAGTTCAGCTTGTGGCTGCCGGAAGTATTGTTGCCCTCGAATTTATAGAAGATCTTCGCAGGGGTTTTCAGCTTTTTCTCCAGACAGTACGCCCGCACGAGCGGGGACGGGCGGTACATGCGGTAGAAATCCCGGATCTCCTGCGGGATCGGGTACATGCGCGTATCGCTGTCCAGCTCCTGCGCGACGAGTTCTTCGCAGAACACGGCTCTGAGCGCCTCCGCCGTCATGGGTTCATGCGTTGCGGGATTGAGAAGCGGCGCGGGCTTTTTCGGCATATCCGCGCGGAGATTGTACCAGTATTCCGGCATCTCCGATTCGTTCAGATAGATTTTGTAGGGGATCGTTTTCTGTTCCATGGTCTGCTCCTTTCAATGATATGATGTTCTGCCTGCGCCGAAGATATGAAAAGGCCTCGCCCAAACGGACGAGGCCTCAATCATCTTTACTCGGCGGCTCAGTTCCGGTTCGGGCACGGCAAATAACGGCTGAGCCACCGCCAGTCGAACGCAACGCATGCATTACGCATGATACGATCCGTCATTGCCGTACTCCTTTCGAAATAATCATATATTATATACCACAACGTGGGGCCATTGTCAAGCTGAAACGGAAATTCCGCGGATTGATACAGCAGCCGCTACGGCAGCGGCGGCAGACCCAATTGATTATGCAAAAACGCATCTTCCGATCCTGCTCGGAACGCAGGTTACGGTCTTCCGCTCGCAGATGCCGCGCCCTGTCAACCGGATCCACTGAGCAGAAAAAACGCTCCCCAAGCAGGGAGCGTTTTTGATTGAAATCATTCAGTCAAAAAAACTGGCTGTTTCTGTTCAGGCGGGCAGATCTTCAGCAGGATTTCAAGGAAGTGTTGACTGATCTTCTCCGGGTTCATTTCGTTTGCCTCCCGGATGAACCGGACGGTATCCGGCAGCATAACACGGCGCTTACTTCCCGAACTTAATATTCAAATCATCATTTAACGTCCGTGCCACACCTTTTTTGATAATGTCGTCACCAATCTTATAAGTGAACTCATCGGGGATTATCTCGCTGGACAGCTCGTAAAGCATTATTTCCACCAATCCGGCCAGAACACAGTTTATCTGCCGCCAGGTTCTGAACAACGGCAGGCGTACAAAGCAGCTTCTTCAGTTTCTTATTCAGGAAAAGGGTTGAAAGCAGAAAGGCGCAGGGTCTGATGACCGTATTCGCCGCTGTCTGCGTCCGCCTTATTCTACCGTAACGCTCTTTGCGAGGTTTCTGGGTTTATCGACGTCAAGCCCCTTGGCGACGCTTGTGTAGTAGGCAAGCAGCTGCAGCGGTATGATCGCGATGCTGCCGATAAAATGCGGGTCGGTATTCGGCACGTAGACCGTGAAGTTTGCCGTTTCCTCGACGTTGTAGTTGCCGTAGCCGGTGAGCCCCATGAGATACGCGCCGCGTGCCTTGCACTCTGCCATGTTGCTGACGGTCTTTTCGACCAGACTGTTCTGCGTGAGCACGCCGATGACGAGCGTCCCTTCCTCGACAAGCGAAATCGTGCCGTGCTTCAGTTCGCCCGCCGCGTACGCCTCGCTGTGGATATACGAAATCTCCTTCATTTTGAGGCTGCCTTCGAGGCAAATCGCATAGTCGAGCCCGCGTCCGATAAAGAAGATGTCCCGCGCGTTTGCGTGCTTACTGGCAAACCACTGAATGCGCTCCTTGTTTTCGAGCGCGCGTGTCATCTGCTCGGGAAGCGCATCGAGCGCTTTCAGATATGCCGCTGTCTGCGTTTCGTCGATTCTCCCACGCACCTTTGCAAGCGCGACCGCCAGCACGTACATGGAAACAAGCTGCGCGCTGTACGCCTTGGTCGTCGCTACCGCAATCTCGGGACCGGCGAGCGTATAGAGCACATGATCTGCTTCCCGCGCGATCGTCGAGCCGACGACGTTGACGATCGCGAGCGTCGGAACGCCCTGCTCCTTTGCTTTGCGAAGCGCCGCTAAACTATCCGCCGTTTCACCGGACTGCGACACAATGATCACCAGCGTTCCTTCGGAAAGCAGCGTTTTGCGGTAGCGGAACTCGGACGCAAGCTCCACGCGCACGGGGATCTCCGCAAGGTCCTCTAAAACATACTGTGCGAGCATCCCGACATGCCATGCCGAACCGCAGGCAACGATGTGTATGTTCTTTACCTGTTCCAAAAATGTGCGATCCAGCCCCGCCGCCGAAAGATCGACCTTGCCGTCCTTTACGATGCTGTTCAGCGTATCGCGCACCGCCTTCGGCTGCTCATGAATTTCCTTGATCATAAAATGCTCGTAGCCGCCCTTTTCCGCCGCCTCGGCGTTCCAAGTGACCCGGGTCAAGGGCAGCTCCACTTCGTCGCCATTCAGATCATAGAAGTGCGCCTCGCCCGGAAGCAATCGCGCTGACTGCAGGTTATCAATGTAGTAGACATCGCGGGTGCGGCTCAGAATCGCCGGTACGTCCGAAGCAAGGAACGTTTCGCCGTCGGCGACGCCGATGATCAGCGGGCTGTCCTTGCGTGCGCAATAAAGTTCGCCCGGGTAATCCTTGAACATCAGCGCAAGTGCGTAACTGCCGCGTACACGCACCATCATGCGGTTGATCGCATCGATCGGTCCGATCTGATACTTCTTATAATAATAGTCCACCAGCTTGATCGCTACCTCGGTGTCTGTTCCGCTGTAAAACCGGTAGCCGTTCCGGAGAAGCTTTTGCTTGAGCTCCTCGTAGTTCTCGATGATACCGTTGTGCACGCCGACCACGTCCGATTCGACCGGTCCCGAACCGGAGCCCGTGGCGTTGCCGGAGACATGCGGGTGCGCATTTTTGCGGCTCGGTTCACCATGCGTCGCCCAGCGCGTATGCCCGATGCCGCAAAGCCCCGGCAGCGCACGTCCCTCGTCCGTCATCTCGATCAGGTTCTTGAGCTTGCCCGCCGCCTTCACGACCTCAGCAAGCGCATCGCCGCTGCGCACTGCAAGCCCCGCGGAGTCATAGCCACGGTATTCGAGCTTCTTGAGTCCTTCCAGTAGAATCGGCGCAGCGGGCTGCGTTCCGGTATATCCGACAATTCCGCACATATGAAACCTTCCTTTCTTTATAGTTCAATATAAACGCAGATCTTCAAATAATCTACAGGGCCTTCATCAGTCTTCTTGCGCCTTCTTCCGTGTCTCCGCGGCTCGCAAAACACGAAAGTCTGAGATACCCCGCACCCGAGGGTCCAAAGCCCTCGCCCGGCGTGCCGACGATCTGCGCCTGCTCCAAAAGGCGGGAGAAGAATGCCCAGCCGCTCATACCGTCCGGACACATCAGCCAAAGGTACGGCGCGTTTCTTCCGCCGGTGAACCAAAGTCCTTCGGAGCGAAGCGCATCGGACAGGATGCGTCCGTTCTCCCGATAGCAGTCGATGTTAACACGATTCTGCCGTTGTCCCTCCTCCGAGAGCGCCGCCTCTCCTGCGCGCTGCATAATGTAGGAGACACCGTTCGTGCGGGTGCATCGGTCCCTGCGCCAGAGATCGTTCAAAGAAACGCCGTTTACACGGAGATCCTTCGGGACAACGGTATAGCCGAGCCGCATGCCGGTGAAGCCGGCGGTTTTGGAAAGCGAGCTGATCTCGATCGCGCAAGTCTCTGCGCCGGGGAGCTCCAGAATGCTGTGCGGCACATCCGCATCGGCAATGAACGCCTCGTACGCGGCGTCAAAAAGAATGAGCGCCTGCCGTGCCTTTGCCCAGTCGACCCACTGCTGCAATTGTCCGCGGGTGTAGGCTGCGCCGGTCGGATTGTTCGGCGAGCAAAGATAGACGAGCTCTGTCTGAAGATCCGGCGAGGGAAGTGGCAAAAAACCGTTTTCCGGCGTGCCCGGAAGTCGTATCAGCTTCCTTCCGTCCATTTGATTGGCGTCTGCATAGGCGGGATAGGCGGGCTCGATCAAAAGCACGCGGTTTTCCGGAGAAAACAGATGCAGAATTGCACCAAGGTCGTCGGCGGCGCCGGAGGAGATAAAGACCTCGTCCATTGACAGCGTAACGTTCCGCCGCGCGTAATAGGCGACGATCGCTTCCTTCAGAAAATCGGTCCCCGTTTCGGGAAGATACCCGTGAAAGGATGCCGCATCTCCCTGCTCCGAAACGGCGCGATGCATCGCTTCGATCACAACGGGCGCCAGGGGCTTTGTAACGTCTCCCACACCGAGGTGCAGCAGCCGCTTGCCCGGATGCCTCTTCTCGAATGCGGCAATCTCCTCCCCGATCTTCGTAAAGAAGAAGGCGGGCGTTAAGGAAAGATATCCCTCATTGATGCGGATCATAACTCGGTTTCTCCAATAAACACGGTTTCGGCGGGGCCCTCCATCATGACGGTGCCGTCCGATTGCACGGTGACGAACAGGCTTCCGCCGTCCAGAACCACCTCGATGGGTCGATCCTTCTCACAAAATCCCCGATATACGGCGGCAAACGCCGAAGCGCACGCGCCGGTTCCGCAGGCAAGCGTGATGCCGCTGCCGCGTTCCCACACCCGCATACGCAGTCCGGTTTCGGACAGGACCTGTACAAACTCCGCATTCACGCCGTCGGGGAATCTGTCGTCATGCTCGATCATCGGTCCCCACAGGGACAGCGGAATGTCCATTACCGTTTTCGTAAAGCAAACAACATGCGGATTGCCGACCGAAACTGCTACACCCGTTCCCATTGAAAGCTGCAGCATCGAATCCAGCAGCGTCGCTTTGCCCATGTCCACGGTCACGAAAGTGATCCGTCCATCGGCTCCGGGCTTCAGAATAAGGTTCCGGTTCCCGGAACGCGTTTCGATCGTGAGTTCCGTCTTTTGTGTCAGCCCGCGATCGAAGACATACTTTCCCACGCACCGGATTCCGTTGCCGCACATGTCGGCCTCGCTTCCGTCGCTGTTGAATATGCGCATAGAAAAGTCCGCCGTATCGGATTCACCGATAAAAATCATGCCGTCCGCACCGACGCCGAAATGCCGGTCGCAAAGGCGAACGCATAAATCCCGGACGTTTTCGGGGACCGGACTGAATACATACAGATAGTCGTTGCCAAGCCCCTGCATTTTGGTAAATCGCAGTTTCATTTCTTTACGATCCCGTTTCTCAATATACGATCATGTATCGCTTGAGCTCCCAATCCGTCACGCGCGTACGGTATTCGTCCCACTCACATCGCTTGCCGGACACGTAGCTCCGGCAGACGTGCTCGCCCAGCGTTTCCGTAATCAGCGAATTCTGCTCCAAAAGCTCCACCGCTTCCAAAAGGTTCCCCGGCAGGCTGTCGATGCCGTGCGCCTTGCGTTCCTTTTCGGTCATGGTGAAAATGTTTTCGGTGATCTCCGCAGGCGGCATCAAACCCTTTTCGATGCCGTCGAGTCCCGCCGCGAGGCAGACCGCGATCGCAAGGTAGGGATTGCAGGCCGGATCCGGACAGCGAAGCTCCACGCGCGTGGAACTGCCGCGCGCAGCGGGAATACGGATCAGCGCCGAGCGGTTCGAAGCGCTCCATGCAAGATAACAAGGCGCTTCGTAGCCGGGCACGAGTCGTTTATAGGAATTGACAAGCGGGTTGGTGATCGCCGTCATGCCGCGCACGTGCTTTAAGATCCCCGCGATAAAGCTGTACGCTTCCTTGCTGAGCTCCTTCTCGCCGTTCGGATCGAAGAAGATGTTCTTGCCGTCTTTAAAGAGCGACATATTGATATGCATTCCGCTGCCGTTGATGCCGAATACGGGCTTCGGCATAAAGGTGGCGTGAAGACCGTGGCTTTGCGCAATGGTCTTAACCGCCATACGGAACGTGCTGATGTGATCGGCGGCAGTCAGTGCATCGGCATACTTAAAGTCGATTTCGTGCTGCCCCTCTGCGACCTCGTGGTGGCTTGCTTCGATCTCAAAGCCCATTTCCTCGAGCATCAGGCAGATTTCGCGGCGCACGTCGCCGCCGTGATCGATCGGCGCCATGTCGAAGTAGCTTGCCGCGTCCGCGGTGCGGGCAGTCGGCAGCCCTTTTTCATCTGCTTCAAAGAGGAAGAACTCCATCTCTGGACCGACGTTGAACGTGAATCCCAGCGTTTCCGCCTTTTCCAGCGCGCGGCGCAGAACATAGCGTGGATCGCCGACAAACGGCGTGCCGTCCGGGTTAAACACATTACAGATGAGCCGCGCGGTCTTTCTTGTCGATGGCATCCACGGCAGGATCGCGAAGGTGTCGAGATCGGGACGAAGATACTGATCGGATTCGTGAATGCGCGTAAAACCCTCAATGGAGCTGCCGTCGATCATGATCTTGTTGTCCAGGACCTTTTCGATTTGCGAACGCGTGACCGCGACATTTTTGAGCTGTCCGAAAATATCGGTGAACTGCAGTCGGATAAATTCAACGTCTTCTTCATTGACGATGCGGATGATGTCTTCTTTGGTGTAATGCTTCATTTTGTTTTCTCCTTTTCATGATATGTCTGCGCCGCCTCGATGAAGCCGAGAAACAGCGGATGAGGTTTATTGGGTCTGCTTTTGAACTCCGGATGGAACTGCACGCCGACAAAGAACGGCGCCGTTGTGATCTCTGCCGCCTCAACCAAGCGTCCGTCCGGCGAAACGCCGGAGAAGGTCAGCCCGGCTTCGGTCATCCGCTGTCGGAATTCGTTGTTGAGCTCATAGCGGTGTCTGTGGCGCTCGGCGATCGCATCCTGCGCATAACAGCGATGCATTGTCGTGTTCGGCTGCACGACGCACGGGTAGCTCCCGAGCCGCAGCGTACCGCCCTTGTCGACTGTTTCACTCTGACCGGGCATGAAGTCGATCACCTTATGGGTACTCTCCGGGGCGAATTCGCCCGAGTTTGCGTCGGTCCAACCGAGCACCGAGCGTGCGTACTCGATGCAGAGGATCTGCATGCCGAGACAGATGCCAAGATACGGAAGCGTATGTGTTCTCGAAAAGCGCGCCGCCTCGATCATGCCCTCGATGCCGCGGTTTCCGAATCCACCGGGGACCAGTACGCCGTCCGCGCCGGAAAGCATCGACGGTTCGAACGTCTCTGAATCGATCCACCGGATCTGAACCTCGACGCCGCGCGCGTATCCCGCATGCTTCAGCGCTTCGACGATCGAAAGATACGCGTCGTGCAGCTGCGTATACTTGCCGACCAGTGCGATCGTCACGCAGCCCTTCGTGTGTTTCACGCGATCAACCATTTCGCGCCATTCGGTGAGATCCGGAGCGGGCACATCAAGGTGCAGCTTTTTGCATACGATGTCCGAAAAATGTGCCTGTTCGAGATACAAAGGCGCTTCGTACAGCATGTCCAGCGTCAGGTTTTCGATCACGCAGTCGCGGTCGACATTGCAGAAGTGCGCGATCTTTTCAAAGATGCCGCCGTCCGCGATCGGCTCGTCCGTGCGGAGCACCAGAATATCCGGCGTGATGCCCATGCCCTGCAGTTCCTTGACCGAGTGCTGCGTGGGCTTTGACTTATGCTCGCCGCTTGCCCGAAGATACGGGACGAGCGTGACGTGGATGTAGATTGTGTTGTCTTTGCCGACCTCGCGTCCCACTTGCCGGATCGCTTCCAAAAACGGCTGACCCTCGATGTCGCCGATCGTGCCGCCGACTTCAGTGATCACGATATCCGCCTCCGAGGTTTCGCCCACGCGGTAGATAAAGCGCTTGATCTCGTCGGTGACGTGCGGGATCGTCTGCACCGTCTTTCCGAGGTACCCGCCCTGCCGCTCGCGCCGCAAAACGTTTGCATAGACCTTTCCGGTTGTGAGGTTCGAATAGCGGTTGAGATCCTCGTCGATGAAGCGCTCGTAGTGTCCGAGATCGAGATCGGTCTCCGCCCCGTCCTCGGTCACGTAGACCTCGCCGTGCTGATATGGACTCATGGTGCCGGGATCGACATTGATGTACGGATCCAGCTTCTGTGCCGCGACCTTCAATCCTCTTGCCTTCAAGAGCCTGCCGAGCGACGCCGCCGTTATACCTTTGCCGAGACCGGATACCACGCCGCCGGTCACAAAGATGTACTTTTTCATACCCATTCCTCCGTCTTTTTCATAAAGAGAAAGGCGCCCGTCCGAGGGGAGTTTTCCCCAAGGATGGACGCCTCGCGTTCACCTTTGATCATCGTGTTTTTCCGATGCTTATTCGGTTCTGTTCTCCTCGCCGTTCGCGTCAGAGATATATAATATATAAAAAACACGTGAGCAATCATATCACTTTGTGTTTTTCTTGTCAAGTGTTTTTGTTTATTTTTTGCTGCTCGATTTTCGCGCCTTATCCATTATCATTCCAGAATTACAATTTTGTGATGTGATTGATACAGATGCCGCATTCATACTTGCAAACTGCAATATCTCTGTTGCGGAAAAGATGGTTTATCTGCCGGTATATATGTGCTCGTTCATCCGGGACGAAACGCAGCTGCCGATCCTTGCACCGATTCAATAAACGACATTGATCGGCTTTTTTATAAAATGCAGAACGGCTGATAACAAACAGCGCTTTGGGCATGAACCCCAGACAAAAGGCACTTGACGTCCGTTCTCAAATGAGACGGATCTTCCTGAATATGCAAAGGCGCATCTTCCGATCCTTTTAGGCACGCAGGTCACGGTCTTCCGATCGCAACCACCGCGTCCGGTCAACCGGACCCACTGAACAGCAAAACGCTTCCAGTCCGGGAGCGTTTTTGATCCGTTATTCACACATTTGTGAGACATTTTTACTGTCAGGCTCTAGTATCTCATGTTTATTGTTTTCGCCATTATCTAACTTTCTTTCCGCAATGGCTGCAAAACTCGCTGTTTTCAAGCAACTCAAATCCACAGTATCTGCAGAAACGCAGTTTCTTGATATCGTCGGGTGTAGGACTAGTATCATCAGCGGTATTTTGCACTGTGGATTGTATGGCGTCATCTTCCACATCATCGGAATATTCTTTTTCGCCTTCAGCTTCTGTGGATGTTTCGACTATATCATTAGTTGGCGCGGATTCGAATATCCCAACAGTATCTTGATTCTCAACGAGTTCTTCAGAACTATGCTCAGTTGCATCTTCCTTGCTTTCTTCGCTATGATCCGTCGAGAGCCGATTTTGTTCATTTTGAATAACAATATCAGAATTGTTTGTATTGTTCACTGTGCTCCGGTTTTTTAGACACAGCGTGATAATCATGGTTACCAAAGGCGTTATTATGAAGCTGAGGAAGTAATACCCCCAAAAACTACGTCCTTTTTTCTTCGCAATAAAACCGGGAATCAACGCCCAAAGTGCAATTCCAATAATCGTAGCCCATTTAAGCCCAGAATAATTGTTAGTTCGATTATACGAAGAATAAGACGGAGAATTCGAACCAGAGTTGAATGTATTATATGTCGCTGTTGTTGGTTTAGCTGTTGCCGTTGGTTTGGTTGTTGGTTTTGCCGTAGGCTTTGGAGTAGCCGTAGCAGATGCTTGCGGCGTTGAATAAACAGTGCTCTTTAGTAAGCTCTCAAAACCGTTGTAGTTTTCACCAGTTCTGTCCCCATAATACTGGAAAAGATAGATATACCCATTATCAATGTGCATTAATTGTGTCATGGGGATAGTAATACCATTACTGCTTGTATTTGCCTTTAAGCAGAAATACTCGGATCCATTATATGTAACCGTTGTAATGTCATTATATGAAATGGTGGTGGTTCCGCCAGAATAAGACCCCATCATGACCGAAATATCTTCTAGGGAGAACAATGTGTTGTTGACATCAGATCTATTCATCCCGGCTTTATCTGCTTCAGAAATGCTGCTCCACATGTCAATACTGCCATACATGATCTCTGCAAAAGCTGCCCCTTCCGAAACGAACTTCACATCAATTGTTTCTCTTTTCTTTGAAAGAGATTCCTCCTTCCATCCGGCGGGGACTGTAAACTTCAATCCTGTTTTAGAATCCTTATAATCAAACGTTTTTGAAGGCTCGCTTGTGTTCCCCCCGGCACTCTGCTCTCCGAATACTGCACTATCGACAACAGACTGTAGTTCTTTTTCCTGAGAACTTGTGATTTTTCCGGAGAAAGATTGCATCGTGAAATTATAAGTATGACCATTATAAACTGTAGAGTATTGACGTGTATACACCGTCATGCCACTTACAGGATGTTCGCCATACATCTTGATAAATTTAGTTTGGGAATGATGATATAACTCGCATTTGGTCATTGTGATGCCCATGCTAGCATATTGCGGCATCAATTCATCCATCAATGCTTTGAGTGTAGCGTCACTCTGCGTGGAAAAATCAGACATTCCGCTATCTTCTAACATCGCAACATACATCTCAGTAAGCCCGTCGCTTGACAGCGCTTCAATATACGTATGTTGCGTTTTCATTGTGGACAATAAGAATTCCTTTGTAAATCCATACTTTGCGAGATTCGGATCATCAGATTTCATGTCTCGAGTGAAAACTGTAAACCCTTTTGGAATAGTCACAGTTAATTCCAACTCTTTTAGGTAATAACTGTTGTCGCCATCAGCAAAGACAGGTGAAATGACCATTGTGAAAACAAGCACAACGGAAACAATAAGCAAAGTTATTTTTTTCATAAATGTCCTCCTGTCGCTTATTCTCTTGCGCTTTCCGATCGCCGCATTTCGCGATACAGAACCTCCGCGAGCGTGTGCATGATCGCGTTGTATTTGCTGCGATCCTCAAACAGCGAACTGTACGTCTCCTGCGACTCCATGTAGCTGTCCTGCGCTGCATCGGAAAACGCCTGTGGGAAAATGCTTTCCGCAAAGATCTGCGGATCGGAAGATACCGCCATGTTCGCAAGTTTCTTGTTGCCGCGCAGTTTTTCGGCGAGCGCACGGATCATCACCTTGTCCGCATCCGTAAAGTCTCCCTTGTACCGCTCGTTGATACGCGCGATAATTTCGTCCAGAGGATCCTTGCTCTCGGGAAGCGATCCGCCTTTGGGTTCTGCGGGCTCATGGCCCCAATTACCATCTTCAAGAGGAATATCGCCCTCAAACGTCTTTTTGAGTTTATACATCTCCAGCGAGAGCATCTTCTCGATATTCTCCATCGGAACAACGTCGGCAGGCAGCAGCCCAATCAGGAACGAGCAGTAGACGAACTCCTTATGCAGATCCTTGTCGAACATCCGGACAACCTGCGAAACGTAGCGA
>JAFOTD010000020.1 GCA_017388175.1 Clostridia bacterium
GGGCATTGCCCGTCCGTCAAGTTTCGCACGGTTTTGGAGACAATCCTCCCGTCTGCCTTCGGCATCCACCCTCCTTTGCACAAGGAGGGCAGGATCACACCGACGGACCGTAGGGGCTGACGACCTCGGCAGCCCGCCGAAAAAACATGTCAGCGGAACGGGAAGACGGGATCTTCCCCGCGAATACCGATCACCCGTAGGGACGGGCATTGCCCGTCCGTCAAGTTTCGCACGGTTTTGGAGACAATCCTCCCGTCTGCCTTCGGCATCCACCCTCCTTTGCACAAGGGAGGGCAGGATCACACCGACGGACCGTAGGGGCTGACGACCTCGGCAGCCCGCCGAAAAAACGTGTCAGCGGAACGGGAGGGTGATACCCTCCCCTACGGGTTGGACTACATTCACCCCCTGTGTGCAGCAGTGTCGCAAATGTCGCAAATGTAGTCAGCATGCTGCAAATCTGTCATTTACCGTAATCATTCATCCGTTTACCGTAATCATACGTCTCTGCGACAAATGCGACAAATGCGACAGCGTTACACACACCCCCTTTTATGTAGTAACGCGCCGCCGTTGACAGCATAGCGAAATGCTGATACAATAAAATATATGATATTCGGCGTGGACAATTTGCCGCGCCGGAGCGTCAAATATATAGAAGATCATAAAGAAGGAACACAGTCAGACAGATCGAACGGTTGACGGATCTGAACCGGGGCGTTGTGCCGAAAGCAAAAGTTGTCAAGAGAACCGTCCCCTTTACACCCAAAGACGTGTCGAACTACTGGTGGCTCAGCGATCCTGCGGAGTATTACGATGTAACTTGGGACGATGATGAATATTGGCCGCGGGAATGTGCGCAAACAATCAATTTCGACGGCAGTCAGATCCGTATTTTCCCGTTGAATTACAACAAGAAAGGCGTGCGCCCCATGATCGAGATCCAGTTCGGATATTGAGCGGTAAGCGAACAGAGAACCGACAAGGCGCATTAGGCGGAGGAACAGCATCTTTGCGCTTCGCCGCGGGGATGAAAAGGGGGAGCGAATGAAACCGGGCAGACAGGATCGAAAACGGCTTAAGACAGGCGGGACCGTGCATCAAAAAGATCTGTATCAATACCTGCTGCGCTTTTGCGTGAAATGGAGCATTCCTGTCCTTGTTATCATCATCATGTGCATCCGCGCCGGCAGCAAGGAGATGACCCAGAGCGGCATGAACGAACCGGATTGGAATGAGGATTATGAGATCCGGAGTATGGATACGACCGTGGAGCTTGCGCCCGACGGCAGCGCAGTGATCACGGACGTCTGGCAGTTCAATGCGCATCGGGAAAATGCGACGTTCGGCGTCAGTCTCAAAACCGGCAATACTGCGCTTGAAGTTGATTCCTTCAGCCTGTCTGTGAACGGACAGGCATTTATTGGAACAGAGAATAGAAAGCTTCGTTCCGGCGAGTTCCGTCTTGATAACGATGCAGTGTATTGGAGGTACGGCGATAGCGGAAAACTGACGGCGGAGCTGAAGTATCGCATTCCGGCGTTTGTCAGCGACCGGAACGGATCCGCCGCGCTGACGTTTAAAAGTCCAGGCACTTACTCTAACCGTATCGGGAAGGGCACGGTATCCATCGGCATGGAGGGAAAGGATCTGTCCCGCAATGCGCAATTCAGCGGCGCCGGGGGCTTTCGCGGCAGAGCAGGGTTTGTCGGCACGGCGTACCGGGCAGAAACGTTCGACTGTTTGACGAGCAAAGATTACATGGAGATACAGCTGTTGCTGCCTTTGGAATTCTTCGATTCGCTGTCGCCGTATAACGGCCCGGATGATTCGTTTCAGTTTAATCGCCTTCGCTACAAAACCATGTCAGTATTTCAAAGACCTGTCGGCTGGACGCTCGGCGCCGTTTCACGCGTCGCCTCCGTCGCCGCGGCGATCCTTGGCGGAGCGATCGTTCTGCAACTGGGGTTCAACCTGTACTGGGTTCAGAGCCGGAAACGGGACAAAGCGGATGCGCCTGACATATCGGAAATCAATCGGCGGCACTGGAAACGGCATCTGATCCTGACGCTGATCCTGTCGATTGCTTTGCTTTTCGCTTTGTTCCTGTGGCATTACAGCATAGGAATGCATTTTCTGTACGGATTGATACCGCTCGGGATTATAACCTTTATCATCGGACAAGCCATGGTCCTTGGTTTGTCCATGCTTTCAAAGACGGACAAACTGCTGTAAAGCGGTGAACGATGGAAAAGAAAGGACTTTCCTCTTTCGGAAAGCCCTTTTTTGTTTACATTGTGAACTTCACGTAGGTCTTTTTGCCTTTTTTGATCTTGACGCCGGCTTTCAGCTGTTCCTTCGTGACGTTCATCCACGTATCGTCGACACGTTCGCCGTCGAGGGAGATGGAGCCCTGCTCGATCAGCGTTCGGACCTTGCCCTTGGACTTTTCGATGCCGCCCAAAAGCAGCATATCGACGATGTTGATCTTTCCGTCGGTCATCGCGTCCGCCGGAACGGAGAACGTCGGCATGTTTGCGTCGTCGCCTGCGCCGGAGAAAAGCGCGCGCGCCGCGGTCTGCGCCTTGTTCGCCTCGTCCTCGCCGTGTACGAGCTTCGTCAGCTCGAACGCCAGGATCTCCTTCTTTTCGTTGATGCGGGAATCGTCCCAATGCTCCATCTCGTCGATCGTTTCGATCGGGATAAAGGTCAGCATGCGGATGCACTTCATCACATCCGCGTCGCCGACGTTGCGCCAGTACTGATAGAACTCGAACGGCGTCGTCTTGTTCGGATCGAGCCAGACCGCGTTGCCGGCGGTCTTGCCCATCTTCTTGCCCTGCGAGTCGGTTAAAAGCGTGATCGTCATCGCGTACGCGTCCTTGCCGAGCTTTCTGCGGATCAGCTCCGTGCCGCCGAGCATGTTGGACCACTGATCGTCGCCGCCGAACTGCATGTTGCAGCCGTGGTTCTGATAGAGATAGTAGAAGTCGTAGGACTGCATGATCATATAGTTGAATTCGAGGAAGCTAAGCCCCTTTTCCATGCGCTGCTTATAGCATTCGGCGCGGAGCATGTTATTGACCGAGAAGCACGTGCCGACCTCGCGGAGCATGTCCACGTAGTTGAGCTTCAAAAGCCAGTCGGCGTTGTTGACCATCTCTGCCTTGCCCTCGCCGAACTCGATGAAGCGTTCCATCTGACGCTTGAAGCATTCGGCGTTGTGCTCGATATCCTCTCTGGTCAGCATCTTGCGCATGTCGGTTCTGCCCGAGGGGTCGCCGATCATCGTCGTGCCGCCGCCGATCAGCGCGACCGGCTTGTTTCCCGCCATCTGCAGGCGCTTCATCAGCGTCAGCGCCATGAAGTGGCCCGCCGTCAGGCTGTCCGCCGTGCAGTCGAAGCCGATATAGAACTTTGCGCCGCCGTTGTTGATAAGATCGCGGATCTCTTCTTCGTCGGTGACCTGCGCGATCAGCCCGCGCGCCTTCAATTCTTCATAAATCTGCATAGTCTCCTCCTAAAATGAAAGCCCGATCGGATCGGGCGAAAAGCTGTTTTTGGAAGCTTCCGATTGTCGAAAGTATATACGATATCCACATTCGTGTCAAGCGGTTTATGCGGTTCAACCGCAGAACCGCGCGCCTTTCTCTTGATTAATTCGACCGCGCCGTATATAATATTTACCGGAGTGAACGAAGCATGACGTTTGAAGAGCTGCTTGCCCGCGACGGCAGGCTGACGTATCGGACAAAGGGAACCAGCATGGAGCCCATGCTGAAAGAGAACCGCGATCTCATCACGGTCGGGGTTCCTTCGTCGCGCCTGAAGCGCTTTGACGTCGCGCTCTACAAGCGCAACGGCAGCCACGTGCTGCACCGGGTCATCCGGGTCGGGGACGGCTGTTATCGAATCCGCGGGGACAACACGTTCCGCATGGAGACCGTGTCGTTTCAGGACGTGTACGGCGTGCTGACCGGATTCGTCCGCAAAGGCAGGCAGCATTCCGTGACCGAAAAGGGATATCGCGCGTACGTCCACTTCTGGAACGCGATCTATCCGCTGCGCTGGCTTAGGTTTCATCTTCGCAGGGGGCTGATCCGCGTCGCGCGAAAGCTGGGCGTCCTGCCGTTTTTAAAACGCGTCCTTCATAAAGCATAAAGGGAGAAACCGTATGGAAACCACCGAAAGAAGACAGGAAGCGATCGAACGCAAGCACGCGGGCTATAACTGCTGCCAGGCGGTGCTGTGCGCGTTCGCGGATCAAACCGAATACACCGAGGAACAGCTTTTCAAAATGGGCGCGGCGTTCGGCGTCGGCATGGGCGGTTTGGAAGGCACCTGCGGCGCGCTGATCGGCGCAGAGTTGCTGCTCGGGCTCACGGCGGGGGAAAGACCCGTCATGCGCGACGCGCGCATGCTGCATAAGGCGTTCACGGAAGCCTGCGGCGCTTCGCTCTGCAAGGATCTGAAGGGCCGCGACACCGGCAAAGTCCTGTGTCCGTGCGACGACTGCGTGCGCCGCGCGGTCGATCTGATCGAGGAAAAAACGAAAGGGGAATGACAATGGCTTATCGCGTACTCATCATCAACGGCAGCCCGAAGGCGAACGGCTGCACGGCAAGAGCGCTTCGGGAGGTTTCGGATACGCTGCGCGCCGAGGGCGTGGAAACGGACCTCGTGCACGTCGGAAAGGACGATATCCGCGGCTGCGTTTCCTGCGGCTTCTGCTATAAAAACGGCCGCTGCGTGTTCAACGACAAGGTCAACGAGACCGCCGCGCTGTTTGAAAAAGCGGACGGGATCGTGGTCGGCAGCCCCGTCTATTACGGTTCGCCGAACGGTACGCTCCTGTCGTTTCTCGACCGGCTGTTTTACAGCGCTTCGTTTTCAAAGCACATGAAGGTCGGCGCTGCGGTCGTAAGCTGCAGAAGAGGCGGGAACACCGCGTCGTTTGACGTGCTGAACAAGTATTTCACGATATCCGGCATGCCGGTGGCGTCCTCGACCTACTGGAATCAGGTCCACGGCTTTACGGCCGAGGACGTCGAGAAGGATCTCGAAGGTCTTCAGACGATGCGAAACCTTGCAAGGAATATGGCGTTTCTGATCAGGGCGATCGCGCGTGAACGCGAGGAAAGCGGGCTTCCGGCGCTCGAACGCGGATGCTTCACGAGCTTTCCGGACGGGAAATAATGGAGCATTCTTTTCTGTATCACAACCCAATTCCGGCGGTTTTGCGGGACTGCGCGGACGCGCCGTGCATGCGGCGGTTAAAAGACGTCGGCATGAACTGCGGCTGCGAGTATACGTCGTTCCCGCGCTTCGCGGGTTTACGGCCGTATTCGCGCTTCGATCACAGCGTCGGCGTGGGGCTGATCGTCTGGCACTTTACGCATGATCCGAAGCAGGCGGTCGCGGGGCTTCTGCACGACGTGGCATCGCCGGTGTTCGCGCACGTCGCGGACTTTCTGCGCGGCGATTATCTCAGGCAGGAATCCACCGAGGACGGCACCGAAGCGATCATCGCGCATGACGAAACGATCGCGCGCGTGCTGCGCGAATACGGGCTGACGGTCGGAGACGTTTCCGACTATCACCGTTATCCGATCGCGGACAACGATTCGCCGCGTCTTTCCGCCGACCGGCTCGAGTACACACTCGGGAACCTTTTAAACTATCGCATCCGTACGCCGGAGCAGGTGAAGGCGTTCTATGACGATCTGATCGTTTCCGTCAACGAGACGGGGGAGAAGGAGCTTGCGTTTCAGACCGCCGCGCGCGCGGAGGACTTTGCGCTCGCGTCGCTCGTCTGCTCAAGGATCTACGTGTCCGCGGAGGACCGCTACGCGATGCAGATGCTTTCCGAGATCCTGCGTCTTGCGCTGGATCGCGGCGTGCTGACGGAAGCGGATCTGATGACCGGCGAACCGGCCGTGATCGAAAAGCTTCGTTCCGACGCGGAAACCGCCGCCGCGTGGCGCGCGTACCGCGCGTTCGACGCGATGCTCATCGCCGACGCGCCGAAGGCGCAGGGGCAGTGGCGAAGGGTTTTCGCAAAGAAGCGCTATATCGACCCGCTGATCGCGGGCGCCGGGCGCGCAGGCGCGCACAGCGAAGCGGTTCGGAGGGAAATCGAAGCGTTTCTGTCCGCGCCGCAGACGCATTGGCTTGCCGCGAAGGGATCGTAAAATATAAGCCGTACCCGGTGACCGGATACGGCTTTTTTGTTCGTTTAGGCGTTTTCCGAAAGGATGGCGGCGATCTCGTCGAGCGAGGCCGCAAAGCGGATGCCGGAGAGTTTTTCCGGCGTGGAAAGCTCCGAACGGAGCATCTGATCAAGCAGCATCCTGAGCCCCTTGTAGTACCCGTTCAGATCGTAAAGGATGCACGGCGCCGAAAGATGGTGCAGGGCGATCTTGCTCATGATCTCGGCGATTTCCTCGAGCGTGCCCGTGCCGCCGGGAAACGCGATAAACGCGTCGCCGAGCTCGATCATCTTTGCCTTGCGCTCGGACATATCGTGCGTCACGTACAGCTTCGTGATCGCGTCGTACACGAACCCGGCGTCCACGAAAAACTGCGGCTCCACGCCGGTAACGCGTCCGCCGGAAGCGAGCACGCTTTCCGCAAGCATGCCCATGAGCCCGCAGCGCGAGCCGCCGTATACGAGATCGTGTCCGTTTTGCCCGATCCATGCGCCGAGCTCCCTGACCGCTTTTTCAAGCATCGGATCGTTGCCCGGCGTTGCCCCGAGATAGACCGTGATGTTCATGCCGCCCTCCGAAAACCCGTTTACCCGCGCCGCGCCTCTTTGAGCGGCCGGTCCCAATGCACCGTTCCGCCCGCCTGCTTACACAGCGCGTCGATATCCTCGCGCAGCGTTTCCAGCAGAGCCGCTTCGCGCTTCTTCGAACGGCGTCCCTTCGCTTCGTACAGCACGTCCGAATAATATGCGTCGTAGGAGACCGCAAAATCGTTCTCGTCGATATGCGGGAAGAACGTCACCGCCGCTTCATAGCGGACCGTGCCGTTCTCGCTTGTGGCGATCAGCATCACCAGCGCCGCGTGGCGATGGATGCTGTTTGCGATGCAGTCGGCCGCAAAATACTGTTCGTATACGTTTACCGTTACCATACTTTCTCTCCTTATTCATGCGGCAATGCCGCAATTCACGGCGCAGCCGATTCGTGCGCGTCAGCACAATTCAAACGTCGCAGACGCGATTCCTTCATCCACGGGAACGGTCAGCGCCTCCGCCTCATCCGGTTTCGCGAACGCCGCGCCTGCTCAAAGGGGAAGATAATTCGGAAGCGCGTACGCCGAGGCTTCCCCTCGAGGGGAAGCTCCGCCGCAGGCGGTGATGAGGTATCTCCGCGCTGCAGCGCCGCGCGTGGTTCGTGCCCGTCCTATACGACGACCTCGTAAGCGTCCTTCGGGCCGTATTCTTTCAGCGCGTACGGACTGAATACGCCGCGGTCGGTCACCACGCCGGTCACAAGCTCCGGCGGCGTGATATCGAACGCCGGATAATACCCATTCACGCCGTCGCGCGCGGTTTTGACGCCCATCGCCTCAAGCACGAACGCCGGATCGCGCATTTCGATGACGACGTCCTTTGCCGTTTCGTGCACCGCGTCCGGCACGCCTGTTACGTAATACGGAACGCCGAGATACTTTGCCGCGATCGCGATCTGAAACGTGCCGACCTTGTTGATGACGTGACCGTCCATCGTGATCGCGTCGGCCGCCGAGGTGAACACGTCCACGCCCTCGTGCTGCATGACGAACGCCGGCATGTTGTCGGTGATGACCGTCACGTCGAAGCCCATCTCATAGCAGACCGTTGCGGTCAGCCGCGCGCCCTGAAAATACGGACGCGTTTCGGGGCAGAAGATGCGAAGCCGTTTTCCCTTCGCTCTCGCCTCCTTCAGCATCATGCCCACGATCGTCTCCGCAAAGCACTGCGTCAGGATCGTGCCGTTGTCCGGAAACCGCGCAACGAGATGCGTCGCGATTTTTGCGATCTTTTCGTAGCGGCTGTTGTTCGCTTCGATCGCCCTGGCCTTGATCACATGATCGACCGGCTCGCCGGCTTTCCACGCCGCTTCCGCCGCTTCGAGCATCGTTTCGCATACGCGCTGCATGCGCTTTGCCGTGGTCGGACGCGCGTGGCTGATGCGGTTTGCCGCCTCCTTTAAGAACGCGCGCTGTCCGGCTTCGCTTTGCCCGCGGCACTCATACGCCGCAAGCGCCATGCCCATCGCGGCCGCCGGGTACGGGCCGGCGCTCTGCGTCACCATATCGGTGATCGCCTTTGCAACCTCGCCGTAATGCGTGCAGGTCACAAACGAAACCGTGCGCGGATAGCAGCGCCGGTCGAGGATGCGCACCGCGCCGTCCTCATACCACGCGACGTTTTCGTATTGCAGCATGAATGCCAGATCTTTGTCAGGTCGTTCGTTCATAACATCCCTCCGATTCGATTATAAAGCCGATCCGCGCCCGTGTCCATTGCTTTTTTTCCGAAATTTACATTTCGTGCAACCATTTTCGGAGATCTGTGGTATACTGAATGCGATTGTAAACAGAAAGGAATCGAAACCTATGAAAAAATGGATTGCAATGATCCTCGGCGCGCTGCTGCTGATAAGTGCGGCGGCGTGCGCGCAGAAGACGGACGGACAGAACACGGCAGAAACGCCCGCGCCTGAGCAGAACGCGGATGCGGAGCTGACCGGAACCGAAGAAACGAACGAGGAACCCCCTGTCGGCACGCTTGCCGGCGGCTGGCAGGTCGCGGAGAACAACGAAATGACCGAGGAGCGGAAGGCGGTCTTTGAGAAAGGGCTCGAAGGGCTGGTCGGCGTGGACTACGTCCCGATCGCCTATCTCGGCAGCCAGGTCGTCGCGGGGACGAACCATTGCATTCTCGCGGAGGGCAAGGTGGTCTATCCGAACTCTACGCCGATGTATGTGCTCGTTTTTCTCTATGAGGACCTCTCCGGCAACGTTTCGCTGATGAACATTGAAAACCTGCCGATCATCGCGGAGGACGACGGCACGCTGTCCGCGCCGGGCGGCGAAATGCTGATGGGCGGCTGGGCGTACGCGGATTCGTACGAGGTCACGGATGAGATGCGGGATCGCCTGAACAAGGCGCTCGAGGAAACGGTCGGCGCTTCGTACGAACCGATCGCCAACCTCGGCACCCAGGTCGTCGCGGGACTCAACCGCTGCCTGCTCTGCAAGGTCACGCCCGTCGTTCTGAACCCGGAGGCGAACTATGCGCTCGTTTACGTCTATGAGGACCTCTCCGGCGGCGCGGCGCTGAACTACGTCATCGACTTCGATTTCGGCGCATACTGCACCTACGGCGCATGACGCTTCTCTTCGGTCTGCCGAAAGACAATTCGGCAGACCGATTTTCTTTCAAAGCTTTCCCCTGCGTGGGATTGTGTCTGCGAAGGCAACGGATAAGGTGGGTGTGCGCGCCGCCGGATTCGTGCTCTGTTGCTTTCAACCTCTCCGAACGGGGGGAGGTTTTTTTGTTTTGGGGTGGAAATCCGGATCGGAACGGGGTATACTGTACATAACAACTTTTGGAGGCAGATATGAAGATCGGAGTCGTTACCGGCGCTTCCAGCGGCATGGGCAGGGAATTTGCAAAAGCGATCGACAAATCGTTTGCGCTTGATGAGCTTTGGGTCATCGCGCGGCGGGAGGAGCTTCTGGAATCGCTGAAGGCGGAATGCGAAACGCCCGTCCGCGCGCTTTCGTGGGACCTGAAGGATCCCGCAAACGTGCAGGCATACCGGGAACTGCTCAAAGAAACGAAGCCGGAAATCTCCGTGCTCGTCAACGCGGCGGGCTATGGATTGTTCGGCGCGTGCGGCGCGCTCGAAGAGGAAGGGCAGCTCGGCATCGTTGCGCTGAACGCCGAAGCGCTGACGGCGATCTGTCTTGCCTCGCTTCCGTACATGCGGCGCGGCGATACGATCATCAACCTCGGTTCGAATTCGAGCTGGCAGCCCGTGCCGTACCTTGCGGTATACGCGGCTTCGAAGGCGTACGTTTTAAGCTTCTCTCGCGCGCTCGGCAGGGAACTGAAACCAAAGGGAATCCACGTCATGTGCGTTTGCCCGGGCTGGGTCAGGACCGAGTTTATCAACCGCGCCAAGCGCGACGACACGGTTTCGTATTTCGACCGCTGGTATACGCCGGAGCAGGTCGTCGAACGGGCAATGAAGGATCTGAAAAAGAAAAAGAAGGTCTCGATCCTCGGCCTTCCGGTCCGCAATCAGGTGCGGCTTGTGAAGCTTCTGCCCGCGGACTGGGTCATGAACGTCTGGTGCAGACAGCAGAAAAAGGAGTAACGCATGGGTATCATCCGCGCAATCAAAGGCTCGGTCGGGGCCGTCATGAAGGAGCAGTGGAAGGAAGCGTTTTTCTGTGATTCGCTTCCTGCCGAAATCCTGATGGTACGCGGGCGCAAGCACGTTTCCGAACGCAGCGCGAACGACCGGAGAGACGACGAGATCGTCACAAACGGCTCGCTGCTTTCCGTTGCGGACGGGCAATGCGCGATCGTCGTTTCGCAGGGGAAGATCGTGGACGTGTGCGACGCGCCGGGCGAGCATATGTTCGTCGATCCGAATCACCCGGGCGGCGTCAAAGGATTCTTCCGCGACGTTATCCGCCGCGTCGGATTCGGCGGGGACGTGCAGCCGATCCGGCATCGCGTGTACTATATCAACACAAAGGAATGTTACGGCAATCGCTTCGAAACGCCCGCGCCGGTCGTGATCCGCGTGCGCGACGACAATATAGACGCCGACTTCGATCTGTCCGTGTCGCTTTCCGGCGTGTATTCCTATCGGGTCGAGGATCCCGCCGCGCTGTATCGCGCGATCGGGAATATCGAAACGGTCTATGAGCGGAAGTCGCTGAATCCGCAGCTCGACGCGGAAATCGTTTCCGCGCTTTCAACCGCCGTCAGCGAACTGTTTCGAAGCGGCATTCGTCCCAACGAGCTTCCGAAGCACACGAACGACCTTGCGGCGGCTGCGGCAGGCGCGGTCGGGGAATCGTTTCGGAAGCGCTTCGGACTCGGCATACTCTCGATCTCGTTCGACAAGCTGATCATAGAGGAGATCTGGATGCTCAAAAACGCGCAGCGCGCCGCGATTCTGAGAGACCCGACCATGGCGGCCGCCATGCTCACCGACGCGTACGCCACCGCGCTGAAAACGGCGTCCGGCAACCGGCGGAAATAGCGTTCAGACCCTTGTGACGTCGACCCACTCGGCGTTCGGGCAGGCGCGCATCAGATCCGCGATCGAAAGCCGAACCGCGCTGTGGTCCGTGCCGGCGGCGGGATAGACGGTTTCGTGGAGCTTCAGGCTTTCGTCGAGATACACGACGACGTTTTCGTTGACGCCGAACGGACAGACCCCGCCGACCGAGTGCCCGATCAGCGGCTCCACCAGCTCGGCCGGGATCATCTTCGCCTTACAGGAAAAGCGCGCCTTGTATTTGGCGTTGTCGATGCGCGCCGTGCCTTCTGCAAGGATCAGAACCGGCTGATCGCCCTGCAGAAACGACAGCGTTTTTGCAATCATGCCCGGCTCGCAGCCCAAAGCCTCCGCGGCCTCTTTCACCGTTGCGCTGCTGTGTTCGGGAATGATAACGCGGTCCGCGAATCCTCTTTCGCTCAGATAGTCCGTTGCGCGTTTCAAAGACATAGGAAAACCCTTTCCGGAAAGAATTTCTTTCAGACAGTATACTGCACGTTTTTCAAATTGAAAAGTCCTTGCTTTTTTCGGGCGGCGCTGTTATACTTTTGCAGGCATCAGGAAAAAAGGATTCAGACAGCATGATTACCGGAGAAAAACGGAAATTTTATTATCGGAATAAAGAGAAGACCGACGTTTTACAAGCAGCCGTCCGTGAGGAGCAGACGCAGAACGGGACGCATTCAAAGGAGGGCGCGTTCTACGAGGAGCTTTTAGAGTTTGCCGTCTCGCTCGCAAACAAGCTGCAGGCGTGCGGCGCCGAAACGTACCGCGTGGAGGAAACGATCAACCGCATCATCGGCGCGTACGGCATTGAACGCGTGGACGCGTTCGTCATACCCGGCAGCATCATGGCAAGCCTTGAAACCGACGAGGGACAGATCATTACGAAGATCCGCCGTTTGAAAGGCGGGGAAACGATGCTCGACGGCATCGAGCGCTATTCGGCCTTAAGCCGCCGCATCTGCGCGGAGAAGCCGGACATGCAAACCGCGCGCCGGATGCTGCGCGAGACCGAGCAAAAGGTCTGCCGGTATTCGACGCCGGTCTATTATCTCTCGGCGTTTCTGATCGGCGTCGGTTTCGGCATCTTCTTCGGCGGCGGGATCCTCGAAGCGCTCGCGGCAGGCCTGTGCGGGCTTGCGATCGGCGGATCGCTGCGGTTTATGGGCAAGCTCCATGCGAACACGTTCTTCACGTCTTTCGTGTGCAGCTTCATTCTGGGATTTCTTGCGAACCTTTTGGCGGCGATCCGGGTTTGCGGGAACGCGGATATCGCGGTCATCGGCGCGATCATGATTCTCGTGCCCGGGTTCCTGTTTACGAACAGCCTGCGCGATATCATTTACGGCGATACGATGTCGGGTCTGAACCGGCTCGTGCAGGTAATGCTCATTGCCGTCGCGCTCGCGTTCGGCACGAACGCCGGCGTCATTCTCGCGCGGATCATCTTTCCGTGGATCAGCATGACGGCCGTGCCGATTGATCACGCGCTGTGGGTCCAGTGCATCGCCGGGCTGATCGGTACGCTCGGCTTCGGCCTGATGTTCAATATGCACGGTCGGGGCATTCCGTTTGCGCTGCTCGGCAGCATCATCTCATGGCCGGTCTGCGTGCTCTGCATGCGACTCGGCACGCCGGAACCGATCGCATACCTGTTCGGCGCGGCGGCGTCCTCGCTCTACGCCGAGATTATGGCGCGTATTCGAAAATTCCCGGCGACGAGCTACCTGATGTGCGCGCTCGTGCCGCTGATTCCGGGTTCCGGCATCTATTACACGATGGATTTCATCCGCCGGGGCGTGCTTTCCGAGGCGTACGCAAAGGGCATGACGACGGCGGCGATCGCAGGCTGCATGGCGGTCGGCGTGCTGCTCGTCTCCACCATGTTCCGCATGTGGGGCGTCTGGAAAAAGAATCGCAAAAAGAAAGCGTAAGCTTCACGGAAGGATCCGCCGGATCCTTCTTTTTCGTTGCGCCGGAAATTGACAGGCGCAGGGGGACCGTCTATAATAAACGCATAAGGCGAGCCGAAAACGCGCGCAGAGAAGGAGAAACGGTATTGAAAGGATCCTATGATTTTTCGGTGATCACCGCCGTCTATAATGCGGCGCCGTTTCTTTCCGAGACGGTCGAAAGCCTGATTCGTCAGGACTTCGGCTTTTCGCGCGTGCAGCTCATTCTCTGCGACGACGGCTCCGCGGATGAAAGTCCCGCGATGTGCGACGCGTACGCACAGCGGTATCCGGACAACGTCACGGTCATCCACAAGGAGAACGGGGGCGTTTCCTCGGCGCGAAACGCCGGGCTGAAGGCCGTGCGCGGCAAATACGTCAGCTTTCTCGACGCGGACGATACGCTGTCCGAAAACGCGCTTTCAAAGGTGTTCGCGCTGTTCGAAGCGCATCCGGAAACGGACGTCGTCTCGCTGCCGATGCAGTTTTTTGACGGACAGACCGGGCCGCATCCTTTAAACCGCAAGTATCAGAACGGCACGCGGGTCATCGATCTTCAAAGCGAGCCGAACAATCCGCAGCTTGCTGTCACGTCCGCTTTCGTGCGGGCGAGCGCGCTGCGGGGGAAGACGTTCGACGCGAACCTGAAGTTCGCCGAGGACGCAAAGCTTTTACAGGCGATCCTGCTTGAAAAGCAGACGCTCGGCGTGGTCGCCGACGCGGTGCATCACTATCGCCGCCGCTCGACGGGCGAGGCAAGCGCGATCCAGATCTCGGAGGCGTCGCCCGCGTGGTATCATCCGTACCTGAAACATTTTTGCCTCGACACGATCCGTTCCTGCGTCGAACGGACCGGAAGCGTGCCGCGGTTCGTGCAGTACACGATCGCCTACGACCTGCAATGGCGCATCTCCAAGCCGCATATCCCCTCAGCTCTGTTCGATCCCGCGGAAAAGGAAGAATACAAGCGCCTGCTTCGCGCGGTTTATTCGCACATCGACGACGACGTGATCGCCGGACAGACGCATATCGAACCGTATCAGAACGGCTTCGCGCTGTATTGGAAAAACGGCTTTATTCCCGAGGCGTTTTGCGACGCGTGCGCCGATCCGCTTCTTTGCGAATTCTTCACCGTGCGCGACGGCACGATCACGTTCGAGTGTTCCGTATTGCAGCAGACCGGGTCCGACCGCCCGCTCCCGACGCTTTCCGTGGAGGCGAACGGCGTCCTCTATCCGGGCGAATGCACGGATCGTCGGCGCACGCTCGTGCTGCTCGATGAGACGGCGGCAAGACGTTTCGGATATACGTTCCGCATCCCGCTTCCGGAGAAAAAGACGGCGCTGACGCTTCGCGTTCTGAACGGGGATGAACCCGTGAAGCGGATCGCCTGCGGGCAGTTTTTCCCGATCTCGGAGCGGTATGAAAACGCCTACGCGCGGATCGGCGGCCGCGTACTGACGCAGAAGGACGGTGTATTCGCGCTGTCCGCCCAAAAGCGCGCGGGGCGCTTTATGCGCGAGGTCCGTTTTTTAAAGGAGATCATAAAACGCAATGAGAAGGGCGGCCGCAACGCGGTTATCGGCCGGCTGGTCTATGCGATCGCAAAGCCGTTCGTGCGAAAACCGATCTGGCTGATCTCCGACCGTTTCGGCGCGGCGGGCGACAACGGCGAAGCGCTGTTCCGGTATCTCTGCGCGCTGAAAAAGAAACCCGCAAAGCTGTTTTTCGCCGTATCGAAGCAGAGTCCGGACTTTGCCGCGCTGAAAAAGGCCGGGCGGGTCGTCGACGCGAAATCCTTCCGGCACAAGCTGCTGTTTCTGCTGTCGACGCTGAATATCTCGTCGCACGCGGACAGCGATATCATCACGCAGTTCTCGAAGTACGACGAGCCGTACCGCGATATCCAGAGCCGCATCCGCTTCGTGTTTCTGCAGCACGGCGTGATCAAGGACGACCTGAGCGACTGGCTCGACCGGTACAACTGCAATATCTCGGGGTTCGTGACGTCCGCAAAGGCGGAGGCCGACTCGATCCGCGATTGCGCGTATCACTGTCCGGACGAGGCGATCTGGCTGACGGGTCTGCCGCGGTTCGACCGGCTCTATCACGACGAAAAACGCTGCATCACGATCATGCCGACGTGGCGAAACGGGCTGACCGCGGCCGCCGACCCGAAAACCGGCACGCGCGGGCTCAGACGGGACTTCGAGCAAAGCGGTTTCTACCGCTTTTATAACGCGCTGCTGAACGACGCGCGCCTGCTGAAAGCGGCGGAGGAGAACGGCTATGCCGTGCGGTTTCTGCCGCATCCGACGCTGCACCCGCATATGGACCGGTTCACGAAAAACGACGCGGTCGAGTTTCTTCCGGCGGATACGCCGTATCGCAGGGTGTTTGCCGAAAGCGATCTCGTGCTTACCGACTATTCCTCGGTCGCGTTCGACTTTGCGTATCTCAGAAAGCCGGTTATCTACGCGCAGTTCGACCGCGAATCGTTCTACTCCGGCGAGCACGTGTACGTAAAGGGCTACTTCGATTATGACCGCGACGGCTTCGGCGAGGTCGAAACGGATTATGAAGCGACCGTCGACCGGCTGATCGAATATATGGAAAACGGCTGCGGATTGAAGGACGAATACCGCGCGCGCATCGACGCGTTCTTCGCCTTTGACGATCGCGAAAACTGCCGCCGCGTGTATGAAAAGCTTCTCGCACTGCAGGCCAAACAAATTTGACCCCAAAACCGAAAGCCGCCCGGATTTCCGGGCGGCTTTTGCGCTGATCTTTGTAAACGGCTTGCAAGGGGCGACGACCTCGGCGCCCCGTCATAAATATGACAGCGAAACGGGAGGATACGATCCTCCCCTGCGGCAAAAAGTATGTCGTTCTGAGGCGAAGCCGAAGGAGTCCCGAGAAATATTTGTCATTCTGAGGTGAAGCCGAAAAATCCCCAAACAGGAGATCTTTTCCGGGACGCGAGGATCCTTCGCCACTGCGTTCCTCAGGATGACAGTCTGCGGATACAACTTTGAGCGCCGAAGGAGTAGGGACGACCATCGGTCGTCCGCATGTCCGACGCGTTTCTTGCGGGACGTCGGGGACTCTCCACTTCGTTACATAGGTAGATCGCGCGACGCCGCTTCGCGTCGTCTACCGTGTACCATCGCCTCCTACAGTGTGATCCGGCGAGCTCGCGCTGCGTTTCCAAAAGCCTTCCCCCTTGGGTGGGGAAGATGCCGAAGCGTGAGCGAGGCGGATGAGGGGGATGCGCTTACGCTTCGGCGGCTTTCGGTTTCTGCACGGGAACCTCCGCCGCGGGCTTCGTCGTATACACGAGCGGCATCTGGTATTCGCGCTCGTAGATCTCCTTCCAGATGGCGTAGTTTTTCGCCTTCATCATCTCGACGTTTTTGCGGTAGCTGAGGGCGGGGTCCGGATAGATCGGCTCGCTGACGTGCACCGTGTATTCCTGTACGTAAAACCCGCCTTCGCCGATGATGTCGGTGTCCTTCATGGTGATGAAGCACGGCAGCACCGGCACGCCGTTTCTCGCGGCGAAGGTGAACGCGCCGTCCTTTAAGGGCTTCGGCTTGCGGTAGTTCCACCACATGCTCTGCTCGGGATAGATCAGCACGAAATGCCCTTCCTTTAAGAGCGTATTCGTCGCCTCGATGAACTTTTTCATCGTGCGGATGTCGCTCGAAAGCGGCAGCGTGTTGCAGTGGCGCATCAGAAAGCCGTAGAAGCCGGGGAAGGAGGTATAGTTGCCCTCGCGGATCACGCGGAAGAACGTGCGGTCCGGCTGCTCGGCGGCTTCGTAGACGAGCTGGATCGCGAAACTGTCGAACGCGTTGAAGTGATTGCAGGTGATGACGGCGCCGCTTTGGAGGTTTTTGAAGTTCTCAAGGCCTCTCATCTCCTTGATGATCATCTTTTTATCCTCCATGAGCCGCGCGACGAGCTTGTGCGCGGTCGCGAAAGCAAGCTTCGTCTTGAGCCGTTCGAGACGGCTGCGGCGCAGGTAGTCGATATCGTCGGGCAGCAGGGGCTTCGAGGGCGGATCGGCCTCGACGTCCTCGGAAAACCGACCCGCGCGCTCGTATTCCTCGATCTTTTTCACGATCTCCACGCGATCGCGCGAGCGCTTCTCGCGGTTCAGCTTGTTCAGATAATTGTCCGGATTGTTCGTCTCACGCTTCGCCAGCGCGAGCAGGTTCTCGTACCCGCGCATATCGCGCTGCCGGTCCTCGGGCGAGTACGCTTCGAGCTCCCGGAGAAGCGTTTCATAGACCGGCGTTTCCTTCGCGTAGCGGAAGAAGATATCCGCGCCGGGGCAGTCGGGGTAGTGCCACGGCTTGTTGAACATGATGTAATGCAGCACGTGCGCTTCCGCAAGCGGATAGGTGATTTCGCCGAAGGTCTCGGTGTTCCAGCGCTGATCGAGAAACAGCACCCGGTCCTTGCAGACGAGGTTCAGGTAGTCCTCGTCCTGCGTGACGACAAAGTCGTAAACGTGCAGCTCGTTGATGAACCGGTACAGCAGAAGGTGCGAGCGGAACGCCTCGCAGTTGATCAGCAGAAGTCCCGCGTTGAAGAAATTATAGCGTGAAACTCCGACGCACTTTTCGACGTACTCGCCGTATTCCTCCACCTGCACCATCGCCTGTTCGTGGCACGCGCCGAGGTAGTTATCGCCCAAATCGGTCGCGAAAAGCTCGCTCATGTCGCCCTGCACGATCGTGTCCGCGTCGATGTAGATCGCCTTGTCGTACTCGGGATGCATATCCGCGATGAACAGCCGGAAATACGTCGTCTTGGAATAGTAGTCGCGCAGCGGAAGCTTGTGCGCGATCGAGTGCAGATACTCGGAAACGTCCTCAAAGATCAGCTCGAAGTTCGGCTTCGTCCGGATCCGCATCTCCGCCTGCGCGGTTTCGTCGATATCGGTGTGCAGGATATAGACGCGGTAGCGGAACGCATCCGACGCGTTTTGCATCAGGGAATGCAGCGAAACGACGCAGTATTTCAGAAAGCGGCGGTCGCAGGCGTAAAAGATCGGGATGATCGGCTTATGCATGATTTTTTACCTCACAATCGGATTTGATGGTCTGATAGTCCTCGTAGATATCGTCAAACGCATGGTAGCGGAACACTTTGTGCACCTTTTCGATCTGCCACTGCTTGATGTTCTCGGTGTGCGGATAGGGCAGATAAAAGAGCCGCTTCGAAAAATGCCGTACGACGGTGTGCTTGTGCAGGAACTTCTGATCGTTGAAGCGCTGCGGGAGCACTTTCTTCTTCGTGGTGGAGCGGATCAGCGCGCTCTGATCGGCAAAGACGAGCTTCTTTTTCCGGATCCACCCGCGCGCTTTTTCAAAGAGCCCCGTCTCGCGCGCCTTTTTCATGTTGAACAGCAGCACGCCCGCGTTGATGTAGCGCGGATGAATGAGATATTTGCCGTAATGATCCGGACACGCGGCGTACTCGACCGCGGAAACGTCGACGTCGTACAAAAGATGCACGTCGCGGTTAAAAAGGATGTCCGCGTCGAGATACAGGAGCTTATCCGGGATCTCCGGCACGAGGTCCGCAAACAGCCGGATCAGCGTGTAGGGCGAGCAGTACGCGCCTTCGTTCGGGCAGCCCGCAAAGTATTGCCGGTAAAGATCGCCCACGTCGATCACCTCGAGCGTGTTTTCGGGATTGTACCGCGCGATCGCGCCGCGAAAGACGTTCGCCTGCGCCTCGGAAAGCGGAACGAAATCCTTTCGGAGATCGGACAGATCCATCGTAAACGCAAAGAACCGGAACGGCTCACCGGACGCCGTGCGCTTTAAAATCGACAGGGCGCAGGTCAGCATGCCGTCAAACACGCCCGCGTTTCCGCAAAACAGAATGTTAACCATCGGTTTCCTCTCTTTTGATGTATTGAATGACCTCGACGTCCGAGTGCCGCGAAAGCGCCGTCATGCGCGCATAGACCGCGTCGCGCAGCGCGCGCTTCTTCGCCTTCGGCTCGGCGTTTTCCGGCGCGTAAAACGGTCCCTCGATATAGGTCGTCATTTTCGGCCGCTTCCGAAAACGGGTTTTCTGATACGTGTTGACAAAGCAGAATGCCGGAACGCCGCATTCGACCGGATACGCGAACGACGTATCGGGGAAGGGGCGGATCTTCGTGTAATACGGCCAGATGTGCGCTTCCGGATAGATCACCACCGGATGCCCCTCCGCGACGCGGTTTTTGATCGCGTTCAGAAAATTCCGGTACGCTTTGATCCCGTCCGGCAGCGGCAGCCCGCCCAATGCCGGCGTCCACTTCCCGAGCACGGGAACGGCGAGGTTGTTCGGATGCACGATCACGAACGTGCTTTGAGGCCACGGCAGCCGCGTTTGCAAAAGCGCGTCGCCGAGCGGCTGCGTGTGGTTGCCGTAAAGGAACATGCCGGTTTTCAGATACGGCTTCAGCTTCTCCCTGCCGACGATCTTCTGCCGGAAGATCACACGCCCGTAAAACACGACGACCGGATACATCACGACGCGGTACAGAAGAAACCGCACAAATCGCTTCATCGGCGATTTGCGCTCGTAATCGTACGACGCGTCGACCTTCGGCGGCGTCGTCTGAAACGTCGAAAACTCGTCGTGCAGCTCGTCCGTATAATAGATGACCTTGCGTTTGTCCATGCGCGTTCCTTTCCGCTTTGAAACACGATCGCGGCGCAAGGAATCACCTTACGCCGCCTGTCTGAGCCGATTATACGCGCGCATCCGCCCCCGCGTCAATCTACGTTCCGCCATTGCGCTCTACGCTGCGGATTCTACGCCCCTACCGGAAAATTCTCCCGGGTAGAATTCCGAAAAACCGACTCTACCGACAGTAGAATCCCAGTGTTTTCGGGCTTTTTCGATGTCTGCGCGGCGATCCCAAAGGTCTTCCTTTTTCTGCGGACGGGCAATGCCCGTCCCTACCGACCGAACCGCATCGCCAAAAGCCTTCCCCTTGGGTGGGGAAGGTGCCGAAGCGTGAGCGAGACGGATGAGGTGTTAGGAAAGCGGTCTTTCATGGAGCATCCATGCGCGTGCACATCCAAAAGCCTTCTCCTGGAGGAGAAGGTGTCTCCGAAGGAGACGGATGAGGTGTTATGAATAAAGCCGCCCTGCGTTCCGGACAGCATGTTCGTTTTACGGAGACCGCCTTGCGCGTGCACATCCAAAAGCCTTCCCCTTGAGGGGAAGGTGCCGTCAGGCGGATGAGGTGTTAGGAAAGCGGTCTTTCATGGAGCATCCATGCGCGTGCGCATCCAAAAGCCTTCTCCTGGAGGAGAAGGTGTCTCCGAAGGAGACGGATGAGGTGTTATGAATAAAGCCGCCCGGGGAAACCCGGGCGGTTTTCGGTTGCTTTCTATGCGGTTTCTAATCCTCGACCTCGATCTCCTTGATGATGCACTCGTTGCCCTTCAAAAGCCACGTTTCGCCGCTGCCGCAGTGCGGACAGGTGCGTCCGAACTCGACGGTGGGGTAGGTGGACTTACAGGAATCGCACCACGTCACGGCGGGGATTGTAAGGATCTCCAGCTCGGCGGATTCGAGCACCGGATGCTTTTTGCGAAAGTAGTTCCAGCAGTCAACGAAGTAATCCGTCATGATGCCGGACACCTCGCCGACCTCCAGCGCGACCCGCGTGATCTTTTTGATGTTTTCCTGCTCGGCGGTCTCCTCGAGGGATTTCGCAAGGTGCAGGATGATGCCCATCTCGTGCATATCAGTCCTTCATCAGATCCTCGACGCGCACGGAATTTCCGGTGTGCGGATGCGTCTTGTGGAATTCCTTGGTCGCTTTGTTGTACGCTTTGCGCTTTGCCCGCATCATCTTCGCTTCCTTCGAGCCGCTGTGCAGCAGGATCTTCAAACCGCGCTTTGCCGCGTAGGAGAGAAGTCCCGTGACCTTGTCCTCCGCGCGGCGCATATCCGAGTTCTGCGGATGATCGCGCAGAAGGTGGATCGCGTCGAACTCGCAGCGCGTGGTGCAAAGCCCGCAGCCGATGCACTTGTTCGCGTCGACGATCGTCGCGCCGCAGCCGAGGCAGCGCGAGGTTTCGATCTTCACCTGCTCCTCGGTGAGCGGAAGGCGCGGATCTTTAAAGCCGTTCTTCGCGTCGATTGCGGGATCGACCGGCGGCACCTGCCGCTGCGCGTGATCGTATTCGTCGATCGCGATGTCGGTCTTGTCAAGCTCCTTAAAGTATCTGCGGTCTCTTCCGAGCGTCTGGTTGACGCTGTTCTTCGAGACGGCGCGGGCGAGCGATTCCGCCGCCATATGCCCCTGTCCGATCGCGTCGATCACGAACTTCGGGCCGGTGAACACGTCTCCGCCTACGAAGATCATCGGGTCGTCCGTCTGATAGGTGAACGGATCCGCAACGGGGTAGTTGCCGTGGTGGAACTTCACGTTCGTGCCGTCCAGGAGCTTGCCCCACTCGATCGCCTGACCGATCGCGAACACGATCGTCTTCGCTTCCACCGTGATCGTCTCGTTCTCATCGTACTTCGGCGAGAATTTGCCGGTCTCCGGGTCGATCGTGCTCAGGCAGCGCTTCAATACGATGCCTTTGACCTTGCCCTCGTCGTCCACGAGGACTTCCTTCGGGCCCCAGCTCGGCTGAATCTTTACGTCCTCTTCTTCGGCTTCTTTGATTTCCTCGGGGGAGGCGGGCATCGTCTCGCGCGATTCGAGGCAGAACATGGACACGCTCTTTGCGCCGAAGCGGTGCGCGGTGCGCGCGCAGTCGATCGCCACGTTGCCGCCGCCGATGACGACTACGTCGCCTTCGAGCCTTCTTGTGTTGTCGGAAAGCGCTTTGTTGAGGAAGCTCACCGCGATCTCGGTGCCCTCCGCACGCTCGTTCGGAATGCCGGGCAGCCTTCCGCCCTGACAGCCGATCGCAATATAGAACGCCTCGTAGCCCTGTTTTTTCAGCTCTTCGATGGTGACGTCCCTGCCGACCTCGACGCCGCAGCGGATCTCGACGCCGAGCGCGCGGATCACGTCGATCTCCGCGTCGATGACGTCCTTCTCCAGCTTGAACGACGGGATGCCGTAGGTCATCATGCCGCCGGGCTTTTTGTTCTTCTCGAACACGGTCGGGCGGTAGCCCATCTCGCCGAGATAGTACGCGGCGGAAAGTCCCGCGGGACCGGCGCCGATGATGGCGATCTTCTGCTTCCATTCGCCGGTGAGGTTGTTGATGATCTTCCTCGGCACGTAGCGCGTTTCGGCATGAAGATCGCGGTCCGCAAGGAACCGCTTCACGTCGTCGATCGCGACGGGCTGGTCGATCGTGCCGCGCGTGCACGCGTCTTCGCAGCGCTTGTTGCAGACTCTGCCGCAGATCGCGGGGAAGGGGTTCTCGCGCTTGATCAGCGCGAGCGCTTCGTCGTAGCGGCCTTCCTTCGCCATCTTCAGATAGCCCTGAATCGGCACGTGCGCGGGACACGCGGTCTTGCACGGCGCGGTGCCGGTCTTATGCGTGTTGACGCGGGCGGAATCGCGGTAGTTTTCGTCCCATGCGTACTTGCCCCAGCGGATGCGGTCGGGCAGAACGGATTTCGGATATTCGACCTCGGTGCCGTCCTTTTTGCAAAGCTTCTGACCGAGCTTCAATGCGCCTGCGGGGCAGATCTCCACGCAGCGGCCGCACGCGACGCAGTTTTCCTTCTTGACGCTTGCGGTGTACGCGGACTTGCTCATGTTCGGCGTATTGTAAAGGAGCGAGGTGCGAAGCGCGTTGCAGATCTTGACGTTGCAGTTGCAGATGTCGAAGATGTGATCGGAGCCGTCGATGTTCGTGACCTGATGCACGTAGCCGTTTTCCTCGGCGCGCTTTAAGATCTCGAGCGCTTCCTCCTTGGTGATGTAGTGCGCTCTGCCGGTCTCGACGGTATAGTCCGCCATGTCGCCGACCTGAATGCACCAGTCGGATTCGTCGTCGGTGCAGCCCTCGCCGAGCATCGCGCGGGAAGCGCGGCAGGAGCAGATGCCCGCGGAGAGGTGACCGTCGTATTTCTGAAGCCAGTAGGAGATTTTTTCGATGCTGATCGACTCGCGGTTTGCGGCGACCTCCTTTTCGACCGGAATGACGTGCATGCCGATGCCGTTGCCGCCCGGGCGAACCATCGAGGTGATGTGCTCCAGCGGCAAAAACGTCATGCGCTCGAACATCTTCGCCACCGGCGGGTTCTTTTCGATGCGGTCGACCGAGGAATTGAACAGCTCCGCGCTGCCCGGCACGAAGTAGCTCGTGCGGTAGCGGATGCTCTTCGGCGCGTTCGGGATCGGGCCGTTGTCGTCGTAATGATCGCCGTAGTCGTACTCGACGAACCCGTGCACGCACAGAAGCTCCAGCGTCTCCTTAAAGAGCTTTTCGCCCATCTTTTTGTTCTTCTCGAACAGCTCTTCGTAGGTGTACCACTTGCGCTGCTTCATGGACAGCGCGACGTCGACCTCGTTCTCGTTCAGGATCTCGCGAAGACCCCAGTATTCCTCGTCGGTCGTTTTCAGCCCGAACAGCTTGTGCGGGACGTTGTCCGTGATCTTTGCGCCGAGCTTCGCGTATTTTTTCTGAAGCTCCGGTTCGCCGTCGTACTTCGACTTGGTACGCGGGTTTTGATCGTAGATTTCCGGCATGGCTTTTCTCCTTTATCCTTAATTGTTGTTCAATATTTCCACGTTTCGACCTGCTCTTTGAGCCACTCTTCCCAAGTCTCGAACCCGTCGCCGGTCTTTGCCGACACCGCGAACACGCGGATGGTCGGGTTCAGCTTCCTTGCGCGCGCAACGCACGCGTCGATATCAAAATCAAAGTACGGCGCCACGTCCGTCTTCGTAATGATCAGCACGTCGCTTTTACTGAACATCAGCGGGTACTTTAAGGGCTTGTCGTCGCCCTCGGGCACGGACAAAAGCATCACGCAGCGTCCCGCGCCGGTGTCGAACTCCGCCGGGCAAATGAGGTTGCCGACGTTTTCAAGCACGACGAGATCGAATTGTTCGTCCCCGAGCCCCTCCAAAGCGCGGCGCGTCATGCCCGCGTCCATATGGCACATGCCGTCGGTGTGTGCCTGCACGGCTTTTGCGCCGATCTTTTCGATGCGGACCGCGTCCACGTCGGAATCCACGTCCGCTTCCATGACCGCGATGCGCATTTCGTCCTTGAGATCGCGGATCGTGCGCTCTAAAAGCGTCGTCTTGCCCGCGCCGGGCGACGCCATCAGGTTCACGAGCAGCGTGCCCTTTGCTTTCAGCTCGCCTCTTAATACCGCCGCGTCGCGGTCGTTCGACGCGGTGATCGTCTCCTTCAATTCAATAATCTTCATGCGGATTTCCCCTTATTTTGTCGTATTTTTTATTATATCAGCAATCCCTGCATAACGCAAGAAAAAAGAGCGCCCTCGGGCGCTTACGTAAAGTCTTTCCGTTCCGTTTTCAGCAGGGCGAGCTTTCGTTCGATTCCGTAGGCGTATCCGGTCGGTTTTCCGCTCGCGCCGATTACGCGATGGCAGGGATAAAAGAGGACAAGCGGGTTTTTGCCGACCGCGCCGCCGATCGCGCGGGCGTGGCGCGGCGAAAGACCCATCGAAACGGCAAGCTCGGCATAGCTTGTCGTTTTGCCGTACGGGATCGACAAAAGCGCGTCCCAGACCGTCTTTTGAAACAGCGTTCCCTTCGGATCGCATTGCGGGATCGGTCCCGGATCGCTGCCCTCGAAATACCGGTCGAGCCATGCCTTTGCTTCCGTAAGAACGGGGCAGGGGGAATCCGCGCCCGCTTCGTCGGAGAATACAGCCGAAACAAGCGCGCCGTTTTGCGCGGTCAGCATGAGCACGCCGATGGGCGAGCGATAGAAAAGCACGTTATTCAAACCGGTTGCCCTCCCCGGGGGTGGAGAAAGCGGTGACGGCGAAGCTGCCGTCGTCCCGACGCGCATAGGACGTGTCGGGTTCGAGCGCGGGCACGACGAGTTCATCCGCCTCGACCTGCGTCGGGGTAACGAGGAACAGCGTTTCGCCGTCCGCGTCCAGCTTAAACCCGGTGCAGAACGGATCGTTGTCGCTTTGGTCCGTGCCGCCGGTGCAGTAGAGCACGAGGTACGCGCCGGGCTTCAGAATTGTGCCGTCCGGAAACCGGTAGCGGAACATGTGATGCTTGACGTCGTTCGTAAAGCCGTAGCCGGAAAGGTCGATGTCCTTTTCGGACGGGTTATAGATCTCGATCCAGTCGACCGAGCCGTAAACGGGATGGACGTACGCCTCGTGGTTCGAGGTCATGACCTCGGAGAACTTCGGCAGACCCGTGGGCTTCGGCAGCAGCAGCGCCAAAGCGGTCACGCCGGCGACCGCAACGATCAGAACGGCGATCAGGATGTACGCGCGTTTGCGCGTCAGACCGATGCGTTCCCTGTGGAATTCGTTCTCAAGCGAGAGCGATTCCGGAATGTTTTCAAAATTGTTTTCCATATCCGCATTATACACGAAAAAAACTGTTTCCACAAGCGTGAATCCATGCTATAATAAATTATTCGGGAAAGGCGGAAAACAACCTTATGCAGAAATATCTTTTATCTTTGGATCAGGGAACGACGAGCTCGCGCGCGATCCTGTTCGACCTTCAGGGCAACATCGTCACCTCCGCGCAGTTCGAGTTCGCGCAGCATTATCCGATGCCGGGCTACGTGGAGCACGATGCGAACGAGATCTTAAAGACCGAGCTGGACGCCGTGCGCGAGGTTCTGAAAAAGGCAAACGTGCAGAAGGGCGAGGTCGCCTGCATCGGCGTGACGAACCAGCGCGAAACGACGATCGTCTGGGAAAAGGCGACGGGAAAGCCCGTGCATCCGGCGATCGTGTGGCAATGCCGCCGCACCGCGCCGCTGTGCGAGCAGCTCATCCGCGAAGGCATGCGCGACTATATCGCGCAGTCGACGGGGCTTCTCATTGACGCGTACTTTTCCGCCACGAAGATTCGTTATATCCTCGACGCGGTTCCGAACGGACAGATGCTCGCCGAATCCGGCAATTTGCTGTTCGGCACGGTCGATACGTGGCTGATCTGGAACCTGACCGGCGCGCACGTCACCGATTACAGCAACGCGTCCAGAACCATGCTTTATAACATCCATACGCTTTCTTACGATCCGGTCATCATGCACCGGCTCAATATCCCCGCGTGCATTCTGCCGGAGGTGCTTCCGTCGGCGCACGTCTACGGCTGCGTGAAGGAGGGCATCGAAGGGCTCGAGGCGCTTGCGGGCGTTCCGGTTTCGGGCGACG
Source organism: Clostridia bacterium (assembly GCA_017388175.1). Lineage (GTDB taxonomy): Bacteria > Bacillota > Clostridia > Christensenellales > CAG-138 > UBA3792. The sequence goes on from JAFOTD010000020.1 coordinate 26,579, forward strand.
CGGGCGATCAGCAGGCGGCGCTGTTCGGGCAGGCGTGCTTTGAGCCGGGTCAGGCGAAATGCACCTACGGCACCGGCGGCTTTCTGATGATGCAGACGGGCGAAACGCCTGTACAGAGCAAGAACCGGCTTTTGACCACGATCGCGTGGGGTGTCGGCGGCAAGGTGCGCTACGCTTTGGAGGGCAGCATCTTCAACGCGGGCAGCTCGATTAAGTGGCTAAGGGACGAGGTCGGGCTGATCTCCTCCGCGCATGAGATCGACACGCTCGCCGAATCCGTGCCGGACGCGGGCGGGGCGTACTTCGTTTCGGCGTTCACGGGTCTCGGTGCGCCGCATTGGGATATGTACGCGCGCGGCGCGCTGGTCGGCGTAACCCGCGCCACGAACCGGGCGCACATCGCGAGAGCGGTGCTCGAAGGCATAGTCTATCAGGTGGGCGATCTTGCCCGCACGATGGAGTTCGACAGCGGCAGAAAGCTGGAGGAGCTCAAGGTCGACGGCGGCGCGTCCGTGTCGAACGTGATGATGCAGTTTCAGGCGGACATGCTCGACGTGCCGGTCAACCGTCCGAAGTGCGTCGAATCCACGGCGCTCGGCGCGGCGTATCTCGCGGCGATCGGCGTGGGGCTGTACCGCGACGAGACCGACGTTCTGCACTACTGGCAGAGCGAAAAGATTTTTCACCCCGCTATGAGCGAGGTCGAACGCGCAAACCGGCAGCGCGGCTGGACCAAGGCGGTCGAAAAAGCAAAGAACTGGGAAGATTGAACCGAAAGGGGAATAAATAAATGGCAATCAAAGAAACAAGACCTTACGTAGACTGGGAAACCATCGGCAACTTCATCACGGACGCGTTCGTCGCGTACGGCGTGCCGCGTGAGGACGCTGAAATCTGTGCGGACGTTCTGATGGAGAGCGACCGCCGCGGCATCGAGAGCCACGGCGTCAACCGCTTCAAGCCGATCTACCTCGATCGCATCAAAGCGGGCATCCTGAACCCCGTCACCGAGTACGAAGTGCTCAAGGAGACCCCGACGACCGCCGTGGTCGACGGTCACGACGGCATGGGCATGGTGATCAGCAAGCGCGCCATGCAGACCGCGATCGACAAGGCGAAAAAGTACGGCATGGGCATGGTCGCCGTGCGCAATTCCTCGCACTACGGCATTGCGGGCTATTGGGCCACGATGGCGACCAAGCAGGGTCTGATCGGCATCACCGGCACGAACGCGCGTCCGTCCATCGCGCCGACCTTCGGCGTGGAGAACATGCTCGGCACGAACCCGCTGACCGTGGCGTTCCCGACCGACGAGGAATTCCCGTTCTGCATCGACTGCGCGACGAGCATCACGCAGCGCGGCAAGATCGAGTATTATGCGCGTAACGACAAGCCCACCCCCGCGGGCATGGTCATCGGCAGAGACGGTTCCGCGCTCACCGATTCGAAGCAGATTCTTGTCGACCTCACCAAGGGCACGGCGGCGCTTGCTCCGCTCGGCGGCATCGGCGACGAGCTGGCGGGCTACAAGGGCTACGGCTACGCGACGGTCGTGGAGGTTCTTTCCGCGGCGCTGCAGGCGGGCAGCTTCTTAAAGATGCTCACCGGCATGAATGAGGACGGCAGCAAGCGCCCGTATCACCTCGGTCACTTCTTCATCGCGATCGACCCCGAAGCGTTCATGGGTCTCGAATCGTTCAAAAAGACCACGGGAGACATCCTCCGCGCGCTGCGCAATTCCGAGAAAGCGCCGGGCGAGGAGCGCATCTACACCGCCGGCGAAAAGGAATGGCTCGTGTGGCAGGACCGCAAGGACAAGGGCGTTCCCGTCAACGAGGCGGTGCAGAAGGAATTGATCTTCGTGCGCGACGAAAAGCACCTCGATTATCACTTCTCCTTCGAGAAATAACCGGACTGCTTCTTCACAGCCGGATCCTTCGGGGTCCGGCTTTTGCGCGCGCCGAAAGCCTTCTTTTCCCGTAAACCGCACGATTTTACATTTCACTTACAACTCTGTGACGTTTCGGACGAATCCCGATGGTATCATGGATCCGGGATCGGGAAAGAGGACGGAAGCACGAAACGGTTTCACGCGTATTTGCCGCGGCGCGTCAGACCTGCGTTTCCGAATTGTGAAAAAAAGTCTGTAAAATGATTTACGGAAAAAAAGAAGGATTTCGCCTCCCCGTGTCGAATAATACTATGTATTCAAAACACAGGAAGAGAAGAAGTTCTTCTATAGAGAAGATATTCTCCTATAGAGAAGAAATAGAGAAGAAACTCTTATAGAGAAGACATTCTCCTATAGAGAAGAAGTTCTCCAATAGAGAAGAAGTTCTCCTATAGAGAAGACATTCTCCTATAGAGAAGAATAAAAAAAGACGTGATGATTCAGAGAAGAATATCTCCTCTGCAGAGAAGAATATCAGAAAGAATCCTGTTTTTTAAAAGAAGATCTCCTCTATAGAAAAATGATTCGAACAATACGCGTGTATCAGAACCTTGTAAGAAGAATATGAAGGACGTATCTTCTTTGAAAGGAGCGCGCCGTCCCGTGACGGACCGTATGCGGCGTTGACGGGACGGGCCGAAAATGATATACTGGATTTTCAGGAGGATGCCGGGATTTGGTATTTTCGGGGCTGACATTCTTATTATTGTTTCTGCCGCTTTTGCTGCTGCTGTATTTCGTGCGCGATAACGTGCGCTGGCGCAACGGCGTGCTTGTCGTCTTCTCGCTGATCTTTTACGCGTGGGGCGAGCCGGTCATGGTGCTGCTGCTCGTCGGCACGACGTTCCTGCATTATTTCTGCGCGCGAAAGATCGCGTCGACCAAAAATCCGCTGCCGCGCAGGCTCTGGCTCGCGCTCGCCGTGTTCGCGTCGCTTGCCTCGCTGTTCTGGTTCAAGTACGCGGGCTTCGTGTTCGGCACGATTCTGGGTCTTCCGTTCAAGGCGCCGACGCTTCCGATCGGCATTTCCTTCTATACGTTCCAGATTCTGACCTATACGATCGACGTGTACCGCGGCAGGGTCAGGTCGCAAAAGCATTTCTTCCGCCTGCTGCTGTACGTGAGCTGTTTCCCGCAGCTCATCGCGGGGCCGATCGTGCAGTACGCCGATGTGCGAAAGGCGCTCGGTAAGCGCACCGTGACCACGGTCGATTTCGGCGCGGGCATGCAGCGGTTTTTCGTGGGGCTTTCGAAAAAGGTTCTGATCGCGAACGTCTGCGGCAAGGCGCTCGAAGAGTGCGCCGCCGGCGCGCAGCCGTATTCGTTTGCCGGCGCGTGGCTTTCGGGCCTTCTCTTTACGCTGCAGCTCTACTTCGACTTTTCCGCCTATTCCGACATGGCGATCGGGCTCGGGCGCGTGCTCGGGTTCACGTATCGCGAAAACTTCCGCTATCCGTATCTGTCGCTTTCGGCAAGCGAGTTCTGGCGGCGCTGGCATATCTCGCTCGGCGCGTTCTTCCGCGATTACGTCTATATCCCGCTCGGCGGCAACCGCAGGGGCAGGCTTCGCACGGTGCTGAACCTTCTGATCGTGTGGGCGCTGACCGGACTTTGGCACGGCGCGGCGTGGAATTTCGTGCTGTGGGGACTCTACTGGTTTTTGCTCCAGCAGATCGACAAGCAGTTTGAATCGCTGTGGAAGCGCTTCCCGAAGGCGCTTCTGTGGCTCGGCACGTTCGTGCTTTCGCTGATCGGCTGGGTGCTCTTCTATCACGCGGAGGGACTTTCCGGCGCTGGCGCGCACCTCGGCGCGCTGTTCGGTGTCGGAACGAGCGGCTGGATCGACGCGCCGACGCTCGCGGTTCTGAAACGCTATGCGCTGTATCTGCCGATTCCGCTGATCGGGTGCTTCCCGCTCGTGCCGGCGATCCGGCGGTTTTTCGGCACGCGCGAGCGCATCTCGGGGCTGTACGCGCCGCTTGCGGCGGTCACGGCCGTGCTGCTCGGCGTCGTTTCGCTGCTGTTTTTGATCGGGCAGAGCTATAACCCCTTTATCTATTTCCGTTTCTGAGGGACTTGCCTATGAAGCATCGGTTTACGTTCTATCTTACATACGCCGCGGTCGTGATGTTCGGCATGCTCGGGATCCTGCTCCTGCTGCTCGGGAACAAGGAACCGCGCCCCTCGGAGGAGGAGAACCGGACGCTCGCGGGATTTCCGGAATTTTCGTTCGGCGCAGTTGCCGACGGCAGCTACATGCGCGGCATCGAGGACTATCTTTCCGACGGCATGCCCGCCCGGGAACGCATCGTTTCCAAAACGGCGGCCGTGCTCGGCGCGCTCTCGCTTGCTTCACCGGATGAGGAAGCCGACGCCGCCGCATTCGAGGCGGTCGAAGCGTTCGGCAACGACGGCGGCGACGACGAGCCGGAGGGAATCGAACCGGCGCCTTCCGATGCGGACGTGATCGCCCCGGCCGCGACGCCCGTTCCCGAAACGCCGCTGCCGACTCCGCCGCAGCCCTCCGAAACGCCGGATGAGACGCCCGCGACGGATGAAACGCCCGCGGCTGCGGCGACGCCGAAGGTTCCGGTGGAGATCAAAAAATGCAAGTTCCGGCAGCTTCGCGCGGACGGGACCGCGCGCGAGCCGTACACGTTTGAAACGGCGGAGATCAACAACGCCGTCGGCGTACTGAACGCGTTCCGCGACGCGCTGCCCGAAAACGGGCACGTGTTCTTCTCGCAGATTCCGTTCCCGGAGATCGCGTTCGGGCTGCAGAACGGCAGCTACGTGGGTTGGGAATGCGCGCTCGAGGAAATGCTCGATACGAACACCAAGGACGGCGTGATCGTCGTCAGCACGCTCGACGTGCTCGAACAGCCGCTGCTGGCGGGCGAGGACTTGTATTTCACGACGGACCACCATTGGAAGCCGCGCGCGGCATGCTATCTCGCGCAGGCGATGCTGGAGCGAATCGGCATTCGCGCGCTTGCGTACGACGATTATACCTACAACCATAACAGCGGATTTTACGGCTCCAAGGTGAACGGCAAGCCGGAGCTCAAGCAGACGCTTCCGCCGGACACCGTGGAGGTCATGATTCCCGCGCTTCCGGTCAAGGGCTACGTGGTCAAGTGGGACGGCTCGGAAAGCAGCTGCGCGTTCATCGTGACCGACCGCGCGTCGTATCGCGCGTATCTGAACGGTACGATCGGACCGTGGCGGCGGTATGAGACGGGCGTGGACTGCGGGAGAAAGGCGCTCGTGATCGGCGATTCCTATATCTGCTGCTTCGTGCCGTATCTCGTGCCGTACTACGAGGAGGTGCACACCACCGACCTCAGAAAAGACTATTACGACGCTTCGCACCGCACGTGGAGCATCTCCGAATACATCGAGCGCAACGAGATCGACGACGTATATCTGATCCTGTCGACCGCGTCGGGGCTGAATTCGGAATACCTGAAAACGTACCTGAAAAAGTATTTCTGAGGAGGGCGGCATGAAACGAAAGCAAAAACTGCATCTGCTGCTCGGTCTCGTACTCGTCGGCGCGCTGGCGGCGACGGCGGCGATCGCGTTCTGGGCCGTCGAATCCTCGCGCACGTCGCGGTTTGAAACGCAGGCGCTGCGCGCGGCGGAGGCGGGGGACTGGGACGCTGCCTATGCCTACGCCGAAAAAGCGGAGGCCGAGGGCGCGATGAACGCGTCGAGCGCGGTCTCCTATAAGCGCGCGGAAGCGGCGCTCAAAGAGGGCAATTTTGCCGAGGCGGAGCAGATCTTTGCTTCGATCGGCGCGTATCGCGACGCAAAGGACCGCGTAAAGGAATGCCGGTATCGGATCGCGGTTGCGCTGGAGGGCGCGGGCGATTTCGAGGGCGCAAGGGACGCGTTCTGGGCGCTCGTGCCGTACGGCGATTCGCAGGATCGCTATAACGCCTGCTGCTATCGGATCGCAACGGATCTGCAGGAAAGCGGGAACCTCGAGGACGCGTTTGAGGCGTTTTCGGAGCTGATTCCGTACGCCGACAGCGAGGAACGCGCAAAGGCGATCGCGGTTGAAATCACCGGTCAGAGCAATCCGGAAGAGGCGCTTTCGACGATGATCGGCGCGACGGAGGAGCAGGAAGCGAAAAAAGAGGAGCTGCGGGAACTGCGCGCGTCGATGCAGACGGGCCGCATCGCGGCGGGCAAGGCGCATATCGTCGTCCTGTTTTCCGACGGACACGCGGAAGCCGTCGGCGACAACAACGCCGGTCAGTGCGACGTATCCGGGTTTTCAAACCTAAAGGCGGTGGCGGCGGGATACCGGCATTCGCTCGGACTCAAATCGGACGGCACGGTCGTTGCGGCGGGCGATAACGCGTACGGACAATGCGACGTCGGCACGTGGACGAACGTGAAAACCGTCGTATGCGGCGCGTTCGACAGCTACGGCGTCCGCGAGGACGGAACGCTGCTGCATGCCGGCTTTTTCAGCTATGATTTTTCCGGCTGGACGGATCTTGCGTCGATTGCCGTGTCGGAAACCGGCGCGGTCGGCGTGCGCGCCGACGGCACGCTGCTCTCCACGCGCGCGGCGGATCGCTTCCCCGGAAGCGGCTTCGCAGACGCAGCGCTCACAAACGGTACGGCGTTCGCGCTGAAAGCCGACGGAACGGTGCGCGGCGCAAACGACGCGCTTTCGTCGTGGACGGAAGTCGCGGTCATCCGGAACAGCGCGACGGTTCTTGTCGGGATTCGCCTGGACGGCAGCATCTTGGCACACGCGCTGATGCCCGGCAGCGAGCGTTTTTTGGAGGCGCTTCAAAAAGAAACGGACGTTTCGGAAATCGCGCTTGCCGGGACCTTTGCCCTGATCCGGCACAGGGACGGCAGACTTTCCGCCTGCGGCGACGTGCCGGCGCAGATCGCCGAGTTTCTGAAAAACGTCCCGTCCGTCTGATACCGTTTTTGCCTCTTGCAACGCGCAAAAACATGTGTTATAATCTTTTCTGCGCGCGGGAGAAACGCCCGCGCCGTGTGCCTGTAGCTCAGCTGGATAGAGTGTCAGACTCCGACTCTGAAGGTCGCACGTTCGAATCGTGTCAGGCACGCCAAACAAAATACCCACCTTTGCGGTGGGTGTTTTGTTTTTGCGCTCTATGAGCGCATATTCGAACGTCGTTCGTACAGACGCCGCAGGCGTCTGCCCGGCATTTCTTCCTCTGATTTGCAATCAGAAGAAATGCCGTATCGTGTCAGGCACGCCACGTCGTCGCAAGCTTCGCTTAGCTTGCGGCGACTTTTTTGTTGCACAAACAAGTCATCGCGGCGCTTTGTTCCGCTGCTCCTCCTCACCGCAAAAGATCACGCTCGGTTTGCCTGTCCACTTCGCTGCGCTTCGTTACAGAGGTGCCGTCGCGCGTTTGATCACGCGTCGCCATGCTCGGTTGTAAACGCCCTCGCGGCGCCTCCGCTGCACTACCAATCGCTTGCGGTGTGCGCCTGCGGCGCAATTGATAACTTGAACGCAGTGCACATACGCGGCAAAGCCGCCTGCTCGGCGCTGCTTCCTATGTCTTGGCAATCAGAAGCAGCGCCGTATCGTGTCAAGCACGCCAAGAAGCCCCCAATACACTGTGCTTTCGGAATTTCGGTTCTTTGTTGTGCTGACTGCATTGTGACTATATTTTCCAAATCGTCAGAACCGTATAGTATTGTCCTTCCGTTTACGATCAAATCGGAGAGCTCTGTTTTGCCGTTTTTGGGTTGCCTGCATTTGACGCCCGCAGATGTATTGATACAGCGGCGAACGGTGAACATTGACAAGTTATACGATTTCGATGTATTATATATAGAAATGTTTTCTGTCATAAAGTACGAAGAGAATCGATATCTGCAGTGTTTTCGTACGGAGCGGACATAATTGTTTGAAACAGAGAGAAAATGAGGTTCAGGATGAATGAAATGACGCCGAACGGCAATCAAAATCAGGGCAGCACGTATTCGGAACAAAGCGAATTGCGCAGCAATTCTTCGCGGTATCACAGCGGGATCGACTGGAAGTCGCTTTTCTATTATTTGCTTGGCAAAATCTATTGGGTTCTGATTGCTGCCGTTCTTTGCGGGGGACTTGCCGGCGGCTATACGAAGCTGTTTGTAAAGCCGGCATACGAAGCTACATCCAAACTGTACATTGCCGGATCGGAGGATACGATATCCATGTCGGATCTGCAGCTCGGTTCTGTATTGACGGTGGATTATCAGGAAGTTTTCAAGATCGCAGAGATCCATGAAACCGTGAAGGAGAAGATGCTTTCGGAATATGGCGTGGACAAGCCGAACTATTCGGTGTCCGTCAGCAATCCGAAGGGGTCGCACTTGCTCTATATCACGGTGAGCTCCGGCAATCCGGAAGAAGCGAAACTGATTGCGGACGCATACTCCGAAGTCGTGCAGACGTATATCGAAAAACAGATGGAGCTTCGGAAACCGCAGATCCTTGAGAGCGCGCAGATCCCGTTGAAGCCGGTCACGCCGAATATCGGAAGCATCGTCTTGAAAGCGGCAGGGATCGGCGCGTTGGCGGCGATCGCCGTGCTGGTTTTCCTGTTTTTGTTGGATAACAAGATTCGGACCGGCGAGGATGTGGAAAAAGCGACGGGACTGGCCACATTCGGCATGCTGCCCAGACAAAGCGCAAAAGCGGATTATTATGAGACGAGACACCGCGGTGAAACGGATAAAAAAACGCATATTGCGGAGATCAGACGGGATCTGGCGTTGGATTACGCAGGGGACGAGGTGATCAACGCAATCTGTTCCAACATTGCATTCGCCGGGAAGAAGATCAAGCGAATTGCGATCACGAGCCAAAACACAGATAACGGCAAAACATATCTGGCGATCCGAATCGCTCGCGGGATGACAAAGCGGGGGAAGGCGGTTCTTCTGATCGACGGAGACCTGAGAAAATCGGTCCTGGTCAATCGGTACGGTATCACGCACACCAAGGAGGGGCTTTCTCATTATCTGTCGGGACAGGCCGAGCTTGACCGTGTAATCTATCAGACCAATATTCCGAATCTGTATCTGCTGCCGGTGGGCAAGCTGGTACAGTCGCCGCTGTCTCTTCTGACGTCGGAAGAATTCGACCGGCTCATGGAGGATGCGGGAAGAGAGTTCGATGCGGTGATCGTCGATACACCGCCTGTCGGCGCGGTGATCGACGCTGCGGAGATTGCGAAACGCTGTGACGGAAGCATCCTGGTCCTTCCGTATAATAAGATCACCAGGGATGGCCTGAAAAAGCTTGTACGGACGATGGAACAGACACGGACGCCCGTGATCGGCTGTATCATAAACAACGTGACCATGAATAAGTTGGACCGGAAACGGTACGATTACGGATACGGTTACGGGTATTACGAATACGGAAGCGCTGAAAAGAGAAACAGAAAAAGCGGGAAACGGCGCTGAACCGCAGGTTCGGAGAAATGTATCAGGCGTTTGTAAAGCGAATCTCAGATATCGTGTTTTCGGCTTTGGGACTTCTTGTACTGTCCCCGCTGTTTCTTTTGATCGCGATTCTCGTGCGTTGCACCTCAAAAGGGCCTGCTGTCTTCCGGCAGGAGCGGCTGGGGCGCGATGCGAAGGTTTTCCGGATCTGCAAGTTCCGCACCATGGCGGAGAATTCGGAACACACCGGATCCGGCGTTTACAGCGATCGGAACGACAGCCGGGTCACAAAGGTCGGCAGGTTCCTGCGGGCGACCTCGCTCGATGAGCTTCCGCAGCTATGGAATATCCTGCGCGGCGATATGAGCTTTATCGGGCCGCGTCCGCCGCTGACGTATCATCCGTGGCCGATCGACCGATATTCGAAGGAGCAGCTTCGGATGTTTCGGGTGCGTCCGGGGATCACCGGGTGGGCGCAGGTACACGGCAGACGGGAACTCGAATGGAACGAACGGCTGCGCCTGAACGTATGGTACGCGGATCACGTTTCGTTTGCTTTGGATCTGAAGATCGTTTTTCTGACCGTCGGCGTCATGCTTTCCGGAAAGGGCAACGAAAACAAGGGCGCGACGGTTTGATCGCAAAACAAGGGAGAGGGCATTGAAGTATATATACATTACAAATCGACAGGAGATTGCCGCAATCGCACAAGGCGCGGGCGTCGATCGCATCTGCGTGGATATGGAGTATATCGGCAAGGCGCAGCGGCAGAACGGCATGAACACTGCGCTGAACCGGCATTCCTTCGGGGACGTCGCTTCGATCCGTCGCGTGATCGACCGCTCCGAACTGCTGGTTCGGGTCAATCCGATCCACGACACGCAGGAGGATGGGTATCCGGCCTCCGAAGAGGAGATCGACCGTGTGATCAAGGCGGGCGCCGATATCGTCATGCTGCCGTACTATAAAACGGAAGCGGAGGCAAGCCGCTTTCTGGAGGCGGTCGACGGACGGGCGAAAACGATGCTTCTTCTGGAAACCGCAGAGGCGGCGAAGCTGATCGACGCAGCCGGCGTAACGGATGCGGCGGATGAGATCCATATCGGGCTCAACGATCTGTCCCTGTCGTATCACGAACGTTTCTTGTTTGAGCCGATGAGCGACGGTACGGTCGAGAAAATCTGCAAAAAGCTCCGTTGCCATGGGAAAACCTACGGGATCGGCGGGATCGCCTCGCCCGGGCGCGGGCTCATTCCGGCGGAGATCGTGCTTCGGGAGCATTATCGGCTCGGCTCGACCGGCGCGATCCTTTCGAGAAGCTTCTGCAATATTCAGACGATCGGGGATCTCGCTGTCATCGAGGAGCTGTTCTCGCGGGCGATGCGAGGGCTTCGCGCACTTGAAGCGGAATGTGAACAGCGTCTTCGGGAGCAGGGTCCCGAGGGCAGTTACTTTATGAAAAACAAAGAAGCGCTTGCCCTTGCGGTGCGGCAGGTGCTTTCCGAGATGGACCGGTGAGGAGAAATCGGTGAATATTCTGATCACAGGCGCATGGCAATATGCCGAAGAAGCCCTTCCCGCGATACGGGCTATGGGACATGAGATCGCCTTCCTGAAACGGGAAGACGACGCCCTGCCATGCCCTGCGACGTGGGTCGAAGGAGTCATCGGCAATCACCTGTTTTCCCATCATCCCATCGAAAGTTTCCCGAAACTCCGGTATGTGCAGATCACGTCTGCAGGCTTCGACCATGTACCGACGGCATATATGCGTGCGCACGGCATTGCGTTTCGCACAGCGAAGGACGTATACAGCATCCCGATGGCGGAGTATGCCGTGGGCGGGGTGCTTTGGCTGTATAAACGGATGCGCGCATTTGATGCGAAACAAAGAAGCGCGATCTGGGAAAAGGATCGCTCGCTTATAGAGCTTTGCGGAAAGACCGTACTGATACTCGGCTGCGGAAGCGTCGGCACGGCGTGCGCAGAGCGGTTCAGAGCCTTCGGCTGCCGCGTGATCGGGCTTGCGACAAAGGCGCGGGAACACAAAGCTTTTCATGCGATCCGCCCGATCGGTGAGCTCGACGGGATGCTGCCGAATGCGGACGTCGCGGTCCTTGCGCTGCCTCTGACCGAAGAGACGCGCGGGATTATGGACGCAAGACGGCTTGATCTGATGAATCGGCACGCGATTCTGGTCAACATTTCCCGCGGAGGGATCGTGGATCAGAACGCGCTGGAAGAACGGATCGACAACATCGGCGGCGCGGTTCTTGACGTATTCGAGCCGGAGCCGCTTCCGGAAAGCAGCCCGCTTTGGACACGGGAAAACGTCATCGTCACCCCGCACAACAGCTTTGCGGGCGACGGAAACCGGGAACGTCTGAACGGCGTGATCCTGAGAAACCTGAAAGAGATCGGATGAAACGAGTACTTTTGATTGCAACGGTACAAAGCCATATCGGGCAGTTTCATAAACCGCTGATGAAGCTGCTGAAGGAGCGCGGCTGGGAGATCCATGTTGCCGCGCGGAACAATCTCGACGAGAAGGACGGACTGGAATTGATCTATCCGGACGCCGTGTTCGACGTACCGTTCTCGCGCTCGCCGTTCAGCCGGAGCAATCTGAGGGCTTACAAAAAGCTCAAAGCCATCCTGCGGGAGAATCGCTATGACGTGGTGCATTGCAATACGCCCGTCGGCGGCATGCTCGGAAGACTTGCGGCAAAAAAATACAGAAAGTCCGGCACAAAGGTCTACTATACG
>JAFOTD010000049.1 GCA_017388175.1 Clostridia bacterium
GAACAGTACAAAATATCCCGTCAGATGCTGAGGGGACTGCGATTCGCCCTCTCCCGGAGCGGGGAACATTGAGATAATTAAGGGCAGTTTGAAGTACAGGAAGCTTATCAGAGTAAGCCAAAGTCCCATAACTCCAATCTGTATAGCCATACTCTTGCTTATAATGCTTTCATCTCTGCGGCGGGGCATTTCTTTCATATACTGCTTGAGTGCAGGCTCATTACCGAGCATTATAGCTCCCAGACCGTCCATTACGAGGTTTACGAACAACAAGTGAGTAACTTTAAGCGGTTCTTCTACTCCGAAGAAAGGAGCTATCGCACTTACTATAACTGCTGCTACGTTGATAACAAGCTGGAATTTACAGAATTTAAGTATGTTGTGATAAATAGTTCTTCCGTACCATATAGCGTCCTTGATTGACTTGAAGTTATCATCAAGAATAACGATTTTACCTGCCGCGACAACATCACGATGTTCTCCGCGTTCCCGAAGGAGGAGGTCGACCGCGCGGTGCGGCTCTCCGGCCTAAGCAAACTCATCGAGGAGAAGGGCGAGAGGTATCTTTGCGGCGAAAACGGCTCCGGACTTTCCGGCGGCGAACGGCAGCGTATCTCGATCGCAAGAGCGCTGCTTCGCAAAACGCCCGTGCTGTTTGTCGACGAAGCGACGGCGGCGCTCGACGCGGAGACGTCGTTCGAGGTGCTGGACGCGATCTTAAAGCTCGACGGCTACACCCGCGTGATCGTCACGCACGACCTTGACGAAAATATCCTGCGCCGCTGCACCGGTCTCTTTACGCTGAAAAACGGCGTGGTCGAGGAGCGCGGCACCTTCGAAGATCTCATGGAAGCGAAGGGTTATTTCTACTCGCTGTTCACCGTATCGCAGCGGTAACGGGGCAAGAGAACAAAAACAGGGAGGGCAATTTGCTCTCCCTGTTGTCCTTTCAGCAGCGCGGAAGACCGTGTTTTTCCCGGGGACGGGAAAATCCTCATACACGGAATAAAACGGCCGTTTTCGGGCTTACAGCGCTTCGATAAGGGCTTTCAGCGCGCGGATGCTGTCCGAAAGCGGCAGATCCTTTTCAAGCGGGATATGCACAAAAGCGGCGCGAATTCCCGTGCCCGAAAGCCGGTGTAAGAGCGTATAGAGAAGATCGTTGCAAACGTACGTTCCGGCGGTATAGGAGAGCTTTGCGGGAATCCCCGCGTTTTGAATCGCTTCGGTCATGCGGCGAACCGGAAGCGTCGAAAAATACGCGGCGGGACCGTCCGGCACGACCGGCTCTCCGATCGGCTGAACGCCCGCGTTGTCGGGGATGGAGGCGTCGCGCACGTTGACGCCGATCGCTTCGGGCGTAACGGCGGTGCGTCCGGCGGCAAGCCCTACGCAAAGCACGGCTTCGGGGCGGATCCGGTCGATCGCCTCCGCCAAGAGATCGGCTGCGCGGCCGAATTCAACCGGAAGAAGACACTTATAAAGCGTCCGGATGCCGACGCGTTCGGGCAGCGCGCTCACGGCCTCCCACGAAGGATTCCTTGTCTCGGTTCCGAACGGCTCAAAGCCCGTAATCAAAAGGGTTTTCGATTCCATTTACGTTTGTTCCCTTCCTTTGCTGACTGTATTGTATCATGCGGCGCGTTCGCCGTCAAACCCGGCGCTGCGCGGAATTTATTATATTTTTTTCGGAGGCTTCCGAATGGTATACAAACGCATTTTCGTGTGTTAAAATGTGGTCGGATAGCGGTGAAAATCGCCCATAAAAGAATACCACACGGAGGATTTGCATTCTTATGACCGCACAGGAACTTATGACGCTCATTAAGGAACAGGACATCAAGATGGTCGATTTCAAGATCGTTGATATCGACGGCCAGTTCCGCCACGTAACCATCCCCGCAGCCAACTTCACCGAGGAGACGCTCAGTAACGGCATCGGCTTTGACGCGTCCAACTACGGCTATGCTGTCGTTGAAAAGAGCGACATGGTTTATATTCCCGATCTGGACACCGCGATGATCGACCCCTTCTGCGGTGTAAAGACGCTTTCGATGATCGGTAATGCGATGATCATCGATTATCCGCAGAACCGCCCGTTGAAGCAGTATCCCAGAAACATCGTGCAGGCAGCCGTGCAGTACATGAAGGATACCGGCATTGCGGACGAAATGAAGATCCTGCCGGAATTTGAATTCTATCTGTTCGATCAGGTCGGCTGGAAGGTCGATCACAACGCGATTGCGGCGTTCGTCGACGCGGAGCAGGCATACTGGAACAGCGAGACCGAGGGACGCGGCTACGTCGTTCCGATGCAGAAGCATTATCACATCGCAAAGCCGCTCGACCGTACCTATGAAGCGCGCAGCGAAATGTGCATGGAGATCGAAAAGGCGGGCATCCCCGTGAAGTATCATCATCCCGAAGTCGGCGGAGCAGGGCAGTTCGAGATCGAGCCGCTTCTCTGCGAGATGACGAAGATGGCGGACGGCAGCATGATGATCAAGTACATCATCCGCAACGTCGCCGAAAAGTTCGGTCTTTCCGCAACGCTGATGCCGAAGCCCGTTTACGGCGAGGCAGGCAGCGGCATGCACGTGCATATGGTGCTCTATAAGAACGGCGAACCGGTCTTTAGTGACGACAACGGCTATTCGCACCTTTCCAAGGAAGCGCACTGGTTCATGGGCGGTCTCTTAAAGCATATCAGCTCGCTTTGCGCGATCACGAACCCGTCGACCAACTCTTTCAAGCGCCTCGTTCCGGGCTTTGAAGCGCCGGTCACCGTGGGCTACGCCACCTCAAACCGCAGCGCGGTCATCCGCATCCCGGCATACGCGAAGACCCCGAAGATGCGCCGTTTCGAACTCAGAAACCCGGACGCGACCTGCAATCCGTACTTCTGCTACGCGGCGATCCTGATGGCCGGTCTCGACGGCATCAAGAATCAGATCGACCCGCACGAGAACGGCTGGGGTCCGTACGACATGAACCTCTTCGATCTGCCCGAGGAAGAAAAGAAAAAGCTGCATCAGCTTCCGACCTCGCTCGAGCAGGCGCTGAACGCGCTCGAAGAAGATCACGAATACCTCACCGCGGGCGGCGTATTCCCGGAGGAGCTTATCAAGAACTTCATCAAGCGGAAGCGCAACGAATGCCTTGAGCTTTCGAAGATCCCGCATCCCGCGGAGTTCGAAAAGTACTACAACATGTAATGAGGCGTTCGTCCGTATCCGGACGAACCGAGGGGCTTTCTGCACATGAAGAAGGTTGCAAATAAGACAGAGCAGGCGGATTCGGCTCGCGAGCGGCGCAGGCGCACGATCAAGGCGATCATTTGTCTGATTGTGATCGTTGCTTTCTTCGCGTTCTTCTCGTTCTTCACCATCGACCCCGAAAAGACACCGATGGGACTGTCGAACGCGATCAACACGCTGATGAAAACGGCGTATGATCTTTTGATCAGCACCGTGTTCTATATTATGGCGCTTGCGGTCATCGCCGGCGCGCTGTCCGAAGTTATGGCGGAGTTCGGCGTGGTCGATCTGATCAACCGCGTCCTCTCGCCGCTGATGAAGCCTCTGTTCGGCATGCCCGGCGCGTCCGCGCTCGGTATCGTCACGACGTACTTAAGCGACAACCCTGCGATCCTGACGCTCGCGAGCGACAATAAATTCCGCCGCTTTTTCAAAGCGTATCAGGTTCCGGCGCTGACGAATCTCGGAACGTCGTTCGGTATGGGCCTGATCGTTACGAGCTTTATGCTCGCGTTCTCGGGCGTCGGGACGTCGGACGGCACAACCCTCGGAACCGGCGTGATCTGGGCGGCGCTGTGCGGAAACCTCGGAACCATTGTCGGCGCGATCGTTTCGACGCGGATGATGCTGTTCTTTATGAAGCGTCAGTTCGGCAAGGACGAACCGGCGGTTTTCGAGCCGGAAGTTGAAAAAAACGATGGACGCGACGAAAAGCCGAGAGGGTTTCTGCACGTGCTGAACGCGCTGATGGACGGCGGCAAAAAGGGCGTTGACCTCGGTCTTGCGATCATTCCCGGCGTGCTCATTATCTGCTCCATCGTGATGATGCTGACCAAGGGAATGCCGGAGGGCGGCTATACGGGCGGCGCGTACGAAGGCGTCGGCGTGATTCCGTTTCTTGCCGAAAAGATTAACTTTCTTCTGAGACCGCTGTTCGGCTTTGCGAGCAACGAGGCGCTGGGCGTTCCGGTCACGGCGCTCGGCAGCGCGGGCGCGGCGCTCCCGATGATCGAAACCATCGTAAACGAGAGCGCGGCAGCCGGTGTCGCGACAAAAGGCATTCTGAACGACATCGCTGTGTTCACGGCGATCTGCATGTGCTGGAGCGGATACCTTTCCACGCACGTTTCCATGATGGACGCGCTGAAATGCAACCGCTTCACCGGCAAGGCGATTCTCTGTCACACGATCGGCGGACTTTGCGCCGGCATCGCCGCGCATTGGCTGTTCATGCTGGTCGGCGTGTTCGTCAGATTCTGACCGAAAGCATTGGAAAGACGATCCTTCACCGGGTCGTCTTTTTTATGTGCTGCGGAAATTGAAACAGATTCCGGCGCTGTCGGTCGCGTCTGTGTCGGTCGCATCGTTTATATGATATGACTGACAGCGACTGACGGCACGTCGCCTATTATTGTTTTATGATTATTATTTATTTCCTGCTCATCTCGTGACGGGGGTCGGGTCATCCCGTGAAGGGGGGTAGGTCATCTCGTGAAGGGGGGGTAGGTCATCCCATGACCGGGGGGTAGGTCATCTCGTGAAGGGGGCAGGGTCGGTTTTTTGACAGGGTACGCGGCAGGATTTGGGAAAGCTCGCGGAAGGACCGACCGCATAAAAGCCAAATGACACAGACCGGGTTTTATAAAATCCGAATTTCACGCGGAGTTCACAATGTTGCCTTGAAGTTTACTTGACTTTTGCGCATGATAGTGGTACCTTATGCATAGTGATTAGCACTCGAACAAACGGAGTGCTAAACGAAAGGAGGCGATCGCATGGAACTGGACAGCCGCAAGCTGCAGATTTTGCGTGCGATCGTGGATGAGTACATTCTTTCGGCAAGCCCGGTCGGATCGAAATCGCTGAGCCAGAACAGCAAATGGTCTTCGGCGACGATCCGCAACGAGATGGCGGACCTTGAGACGCTCGGTTATCTTGCGCAGCCGCACACCAGCGCGGGACGCATCCCTTCGGAAAAGGCGTATCGCCTGTACGTCGATCAGATGATGCAGCACGCGCACCTTTCGGACGATGAATCAAAGCTTTTGTACGGATACTTTCGCGAGCACGTCCACGGAGTCGACGCGGTGCTGCGCGAAACGGCGAAGGCGCTTTCGGAGATCACGCACTACACGGCGGTCGTCATGATGCCGGACATCGGTGTGAACCGGCTCCGTCACCTGCAGCTTATCCCGCTGACGACCGGAAAAGCTTTGGCGGTCGTCGTCACCGATGCGGGCGTTTCACAGAACACGGTCATCGACGTGCCCGCCGACATCGGTTCGGAGGAGCTGGACCGCATCAGCAAGTCGATCACGGCAAGATTTCAGGACTGCCGGATGTCGACGGTTTCGTCGTCGCTCGTGCGCGAGCTCGGCGGCGAACTGTCCAGAAGAGCCGATTTCGTCGAATCGCTGCTGTCCGCGCTTTGCAACGGTCAGACGCGCGATCGGCGCATGGTGGAGCTTTCCGGCGCGACGAACATGCTGGAATATCCGGAGTACAGCGACGTCAATAAAGCAAAGACGTTCCTTGCGACGGTCGAGCAGAAGGACGATATGTACCGGATGCTGAAAAAGGCGTCGAACATGGAGTTTACGGTCACGATCGGCAGCGAGAACGAACAGGAAGGCTTTCAGGACTGCAGCGTGGTCACCGCAAGCTATCGCGTGAACGGAACGCCGGTCGGCAGCTTCGGCGTGATCGGACCGACCCGCATGGACTACGCGCGCGTGCTGAGCATTCTGAAGAACGTACAAAACAATCTGAGCACGGTTTTACAATCGTTTTTGAAGGAGGAGTAGGAACTTGGCTTCCAAAAAGAACAAGCCGGTCGAACCGGCAGAGAAGCCCGAAACGGTCGATGAGACTGTAGCGGAGCAGCAGACCGAAGAACAGCCCCAAACCGTCACTATGACGCAGGAGGAGCTTGAAACGGTTAAGAAGCACATCGACGAGCTGCAAAAGAAGCTGGACGACACGATCGCGCTTCTGCAGCGCAACCAGGCGGACTTCGATAACTTCCGCAAACGGAACGCATCGGTGCGCGCGGACAGCTACGACGAGGGCAAGCGTGACTGCATCAAAGCCCTTCTGCCGGTGCTTGACGATTTTGACAGGGTCGCCGAAAGCGACAGTTCCGCCGAAGGCTGGGCGGACGGCGTGAAACTCGTGCATAAGAAGTTTGCCGAGATCCTCCAAAAGGAAGGATTGACCGAGATCCCGTCCGACGGCGCGTTCGACCCCGAGCTGCACAACGCCGTGATGACCGAGGCGGTCGAGGGCATGGAAAGCGGCAACATCGTGCAGACGTTCCAGAAAGGCTATCAGGTAAAAGACAAGATCATTCGCCACAGCATGGTGAAGGTCTCTGAATAGGGCAAAAACAAGTATTTGAAGCTTGATTGCATAGAATAAAAAGGAAAATCTTCAAAGAATTCGGAGGTATACACATATGAGTAAGATTATCGGTATTGACCTTGGCACCACCAATTCCTGCGTCGCGATTCTCGAGGGCGGCGATCCGGTCGTCATCCCGAACGCGGAAGGCGCAAGAACCACTCCGTCGGTCGTTGCGTTCAAGGGCAACGAGCGTCTCGTCGGCTCGATTGCAAAGCGTCAGGCGATCACGAATCCGGACAGAACCGTCTCTTCGATCAAGCGTGAGATGGGCTCGTCCTACAAAGTCCACATCGACGACAAGGATTATACGCCGCAGGAGATTTCCGCGATGATTCTGCAGAAGCTCAAGCAGGACGCGGAAGCGTATCTCGGCGAAACCGTCACGCAGGCGGTCATCACTGTCCCGGCGTACTTCACCGACAGTCAGCGTCAGGCAACGAAGGACGCAGGCCGCATCGCGGGCCTCGATGTGCTTCGTATCATCAACGAGCCGACGGCGGCGTCGCTCGCTTACGGCCTCGATAAGGAAACGAACCAGAAGATCCTGGTTTACGACCTCGGCGGCGGCACGTTCGACGTTTCAATCCTCGAGATCGGCGACGGCGTTTTTGAGGTTCTGGCAACCGCGGGCAACAACCGTCTCGGCGGCGACGACTTCGATCAGCGGTTGATCGACTACATCGCGTCCGACTTCCTGCGCAACAACGGCATCGACCTCCGCAAGGACAAGATGGCTCTGCAGCGTTTGAAGGAAGCGGCGGAGAAAGCGAAGATCGAGCTTTCCGGCATGACCCAGAGCAACGTGAACATCCCGTTCATCACGCAGGGCGCAAACGGCCCGCTGCACCTCGACTGCACGATCACCCGCGCAAAGTTCAACGAGCTGACCGCGGACCTCGTCGACAAGACGCGCGTCTGCGTCCAGAAGGCGATGTCGGATGCATGGTTAAGCAACAGCGATATCAACAAGGTCATCCTCGTCGGCGGTTCGTCCCGTATCCCGGCGGTGCAGGAGATGGTCAAGAACATCACCGGCAAGGAGCCGTTCAAGGGCATCAACCCGGATGAGTGCGTCGCGATCGGCGCGGCGATCCAGGGCGGCGTGCTCGGCGGCGAGGTTAAGGACATTCTGCTCCTCGACGTCACGCCTCTTTCGCTCGGCATCGAGACCGTCGGCGGCGTTTTCACGCGGCTGATCGAGCGCAACACGACCATCCCGACCAAGAAGAGCCAGATCTTCTCGACGGCGGCGGACGGACAGACGAGCGTTGAAGTCCACGTTCTGCAGGGCGAGCGCGAGATGGCGCAGTATAACAAGAGCCTCGGCAGATTCCAGCTTGCGGGAATCGCGCCGGCACCCAGAGGCGTACCGCAGATCGAAGTCACGTTCGACATCGACGCGAACGGCATCGTGCACGTTTCCGCAAAGGACCTCGGCACGGGCAACCAGCAGCAGGTAACGATCACGGCGTCCACGAATCTCAACGAGGACGAGATTAAGAAGGCGGTCGCGGACGCGGAACGCTACGCGGCGGAAGATAAGCAGCGCAAGGAAGCGGCGGAAACGCGCAACCATGCGGATCAGCTCGTCTATACGACCGAAAAGACGCTCCGTGAGCTCGGAGACAAGATCGACGCGGGCGATAAGCAGAAGGTCGAAGCGGCTGTCGCGGATCTCAAGAAGGCGCTCGAAGGCACTGACGACGCAAAGATCAAGGAAGAGACCGAAAAGTGCACGAACGTGAGCTATGAAGTCTTCGGCAAGATCTATCAGCAGCAGGCACAGCAGCAGCCCGGCGCGGAGCCGAATCCGAACGCCGGCCAGCAGCCCAAGGACGACGTTGTCGACGCGGATTACACGGTCGTTGACTGAAAAACAATTATTTAGACGGAAACGGGTAGGGTAAGCGGCTGCTTACCCTACTATGAGGTAATTCTGTGGAGAGTAAGAGAGATTATTACGAGGTGCTCGGGGTTGAGAAGAGCGCCTCGGACGCGGATATCAAGAGCGCGTTTCGAAAAAAGGCGAAAACCTGTCACCCCGATCTGCATCCGGGCGACGCCGCGAAGGAAGCGGAGTTCAAGGAGCTGAACGAGGCGTACGAGGTGCTGTCCGATCCCGAAAAGCGGTCGAAATACGATCAGTTCGGGCACGCGGCGTTCGATCCGACGATGGGCGGCGGAAATCCGTTCACCGGCGCGACGGGCTTCGACGGTTTCGGCGATATTTTCAGTACGATCTTCGGCGGATTCGGTACTCAGACGCAGAGCCGCAACGCGCCGATGACCGGCGACGACATCCGCTATAACCTGACGCTGTCGTTTGAAGAGGCGGCGTTCGGCACGGAGAAGGAAATCAGCGTCACCCGCGAAGAGGTCTGCGATGTTTGCGGCGGCTCCGGCGCAAAGCCCGGAACGCAGCCGCAGCGCTGCCAGACGTGCAAGGGCACGGGGCAGGTGCGTATGCAGCAAAACACGCTGTTCGGCGCGACGACGATCACACGGCCGTGCTCCGCGTGCCGCGGAACCGGCAAGATCATCTCCGAACCGTGCGCGGAATGCCGCGGCAAGGGACGCGTAAGAAAGCTCAAACGCCTGACGCTGAAGGTTCCGGCGGGCATCGACGACGGACAGACGATCAACATGCGCAACGAGGGCGACGCCGGTTACAAGGGCGGTCCGCGCGGGAATCTGTACGTCACGATCTCCGTGCGTCCGCATTCGCAGTTTATCCGCCGCGGCAGCGACCTGCTGCTCACTATGAACATTCCGTATACCACGGCTGTGCTCGGCGGCGAAATCGTTGTGCCGACGCTGACCGGACAGATCAAATACAACGTCCCCGCAGGTACACAGATCGGCACTACGTTCCGTTTGAGGGAGCAGGGCGTGCAGCGGCTGCAGCAGCAGGGCAAGGGTGATCTGTTCGTAACGGTCAACGTCGAGGTCCCTCGAAAGGTCACGCAGCAAGCAAGAATGCTTTTAGAGCAGCTTGCCGCTTTGGAGGACCGCCCGGTCGTGCAGAAAAACAAAAAACGTCCGCTGAAGGATATCTTCAAATAAGACAAAAAGGAAGTCGGGAAGACTTCCTTTTTTGTGCGCAAAACCGATTGATTGAAAACTTTGCTTTCAGATGAATGCTATTCGAGCGTGAAGAACGCCTGCTCGCCGCTTGGACCGACCACGTGCAGCACAGGGACGTGATCTTTCGGCAGCGGGAGGGAAACCGGCAGCTTCGGCGCGCAGTTCGTGTGCAGCGCGTGGAAACAGGCTCCGTCGACGTATCCGGTTGCGGCATAGATCGGCGCAGACTCCTTTCCGGAGAACACTGCCTTTTTCAGCTGCACCGAGCGGCTTTCACCCTTTGCGGCAAGCGCCGTCGTGATGCGGCAGGGCGTCTGATCGGCCGGATATCGGATCAAAAGCGGATGCGCCGTGTACTCAGTCAGCGTGGGCTCGCTTGTGATCGTGAGCTGTCTGCGCCGTAAAAGGGCGCAGGCGACCGGGCTTTGATCGACCGCAAGAAACCTGCGGTTCAGGCGCGTCGCGGCGGCAGCCGTCGTTCCGCTGCCGGAAAAAAGATCAAGCACGAGATCTCCCGGCTCGGAGGACGCGGCAATGATGCGCTTTAAGAGCGCTTCGGGCTTTTGCGTTAAAAATCCCGTGCGCTCGCGGTCCTTCTGCTGCAGATGCTCGATATCGGACCAGACGTCGGAGGGGTAGATCAGCGAATCTTCATAGTACGTATACGTCTTGCCGTTCGAACGGATCGAGAATCCGATGCGGCCGTCTTCGTCGATGAAGCGCTTCATGTGATTGCGGCGCTCCGGACCGCGCGGCGTACCGACGGCCTTGATGTTGAAAAGAACTTTCTTGGATTTGCGGTAGAAGAGGATCGTATCGTGCTTTCTCGGATAGCAGCGCGTGGCGCGTCCGCCGGAACGGTACGCCCAGATGATCTCGTTCATGAAATTCGATTCGCCGAAGATCCGGTCCAGCAGCATGCGCGCCTTGTGCGACATACGGTAATCAAGATGCAGATAGATCGATCCGCGCGGATCGAGAAGCTTATGACAACCCTCAAGAATCCGCTCGAGCCACGCGAGATAGGAGGCTTCGTCGAGCTTGTCCTCGTACAGAACGACGGTCTGCGCGTTCTTACCCTTGCCGATCTTCATCTTGAACGATTCGCCCGTGCGAAACGGCGGATCAAGATAGATCAGGCGGACGCTGTTTTCGTACTTTGCGAGAAGAGAATCAAGCGCATCCTCCGCTTTCGCCAAAAAGAAAGTCCCGTCGCCGCCCGAAGCGTGGAGCTCCTCCGTACAGTAAACGCGCATAAAAGCCTCCGAAGCGTTTTTCTTTATTGTACAATATATTGTGCTGAAAAACAAGTAAAAATACAATATCCTGTTCCGCTTTTTCGGCAAAAAAGCGGAGATCGAAGCGCTTGCGGCTGAACGGCAACTGTGTTACAATACGATACACGGAGGGACGGCAATGGCAAAGATCGATCCGATCGAGCGACAGATCTATATGCGCATCGCATCAAGCGAGGAGGGCGTGAAAGCGCGGGAAATCGCGCGCGATCTTTGCGCCGATCCGTCGACGGTCAATCACTATCTGTATGCTTCGCCGTTTATGAAGGAGCTCTGCTGGCAGGACGACGAATATCTTTGGCACGCGCAGATTCCGCACACGCGTCCGCATTACGGACTTGCTGAGTTTGCGGGCTTCTATTCGTCGGTGAAAGAGTTTCTCGAAATGGACGAGAAACGCTTCATCGAGCTTTTAAAGCTCGGCTGCGAGAACGTCGGCAGAAACCTCAACGACACGCGCGGACTGTTTCATTCGTTCCGCGACGCGCGCGAGACCGTGCGAAACCTCTTCCGCGATCTCAAGGAGTTCGGTTATCCCGAAAAGCTCAGCAACGATTGGGAGATCGTCTTCGAGCTGCGCATTAAAAAGTCGAAGCATATCCGCATCTACGCGGACGTTCTGATCGTCACGAAGCGGTTTGCCTTTTCGCTCGAGTTCAAGATGAAGGATAAAATCGAGCAGGAGGAGGTCGATCAGTGCGCGAAGTACTGCGAATACCTCGACGTGATCTTCGGCGACGGCTATGAGATCGTCCCGATTTTAGTGCTTACCAAGGCGCGCGATCTGTACGCGGACGCGTCGGTTTCCGGCACGGACGCCGCCGTCCACGCCTGTTCGGGCGACATGCTCTACAACGTGCTGGACTACTATCTCGGGTTTATCCGGTAATAATGCAGAATCGGAACGCTGTGAATATTTGCGGCATGCACTCCGTATTAATGAAAAATGATCTGGGTAATCCGTTGACGATCAAAAGGAATTGATATACAATAAAGACAAAACAAAGAAAAAAGAGGAAATTCATATGGCATTTTGCAACAACTGCGGGGCGAATGTCCCTGAAGGAACCAAATTTTGCAGCAATTGCGGCGCGCCTGTCGGGAGCGAATACAGCACAAACCGGACAACCGGGAATACGACTGCTTATGCGTACGGCGGATATCGTGCCAATATTCAAAAGCGTGATATAGCGGTTGCGGTCATTCTTTCGATCGTGACCTGCGGCATCTACGGGCTGGTCTGGTTTATCCGGATCGTCGACGATCTGAATACGGCGGCGCAAACGCCTGAAGATACGTCGGCAGGTATGATCATCCTGCTTACGCTTGTGACCTGCGGCATCTACGGCTATATCTGGCTGTACAAAGCCGGCGATAAGGTCGACAAGATCCGCACCATGAACGGAGAAGCGGCGCAGAACTCCAGCCTGGTGTACCTGCTTCTCTGC
>JAFOTD010000021.1 GCA_017388175.1 Clostridia bacterium
TGGAAAACCCGAAACGTCCGTGCGTGTTTGCGCTGGGCGGCGCGAAGATCGCCGACGCATTTCAGATGATGCAGACGGTTCTCGAACGCGGGATCGCCGACACGATCCTCACCGGCGGTCTGGTGGCGAACATCTTTTTGATCGCGCTCGGACACGAGATCGGCCGCGGCAGCCGCGCGTTCATTGTGAAATCAAACTATACGGAGTTTTTTGATCGCGCAAAGGAGCTCTACCGGCAGTTCGGCGAGCGAATCCGTCTGCCGGAGGACCTTGCGTGGGTCGAGAACGGCGAACGGCGTGAAGCGTCGGTTTTCCTGATGCCGGAGGACGTATCCGCCGTCGACGTCGGGCATGCGACCGCCGAGGCATACCGGACCTGCATCCTTTCCGCCAAGACGGTGTTTGTCAACGGTCCGATGGGCGTCTTTGAACAGGAGCCGAGCGAATACGGCACCAAGGCGCTTTGGCAGGCGCTTGCCGATACCGAGGGCTTTACGGTGCTCGGCGGCGGCGACAGCATCACGGCGACCGAAAAATACAAGCTGACCGGCAAAATCGGCTATATCTGCACCGGGGGCGGCGCGCTGATCCGCTTTTTGAGCGGCGAAGAACTGCCGGTAGTAAAAGCTTTGCGGCACGGCTCGATGCTGCCGCTGGGATAAGGAGGAAGCTATGGATTATCAGGAAATCAAATCGATCGAAGCGTTTGCTCTGCGCATCCGCATGGCGGCGCTCGAAGCGATCCATTCGATCGGTTCCGGTCACGTCGGCGGCGTTATGAGCATTTCCGACGCGCTTGCCGTGCTGTACGGACGCGAAATGCGCGTGCGTCCGGAGGATCCGAAATGGCCCGACCGCGACGAACTCGTCATGTCGAAGGGGCATGCGGGTCCCGCCGTCTACGCAACGCTCGCGCTTCTCGGCTTCTTCCCGTACGAAGAGCTCAAGACGCTGAACCGCGGCGGCACGCGGCTTCCGAGCCACTGCGACCGCAACAAGACGCCCGGCGTGGATATGACGACCGGCTCTTTGGGTCAGGGCACATCGCAGGCGGCAGGCCTTGCGCTCGGCAATAAGCTCAAGGGCAGAAACAACCGCGTCTTTCTGATCGTCGGAGACGGCGAAATGCAGGAAGGACAGTGTTGGGAATCGTTCCTGTTCGCAAGCGCGAAGAAGTTAGGCAACCTCGTCGTGCTCATCGACTGGAACAAGCGCCAGCTCGACGGCTACCTCGACGAGGTCCTGCCGATGGGCGATCTTGCCGCCAAGATGGAAGCGTTCGGCTTTGACACCGTCACGGTCGACGGCGGCGACGTCAACGCGATCGCGGACGCGCTGGAACGCACGAGAAACGGCGGAGAAAGACCGTACGCGATCGTGCTCGACACGGTCAAGGGACACGGCGTCGACGAGATCGAACAGACCGCGATGAACCACAGCATGCCGGTGACCGACGAACGGTTCGCAAACTGGACGGCGGAACTTTCCGCAAAGCTCGAAGCATTGGAGGGCTGAAAACATGACGAAGATCGTTTATAACGGAGAGATGGACCCGCGTCTTTGCAAGGACGTCATCGGCGCAACGGTCGCCGATCTCGTTGCGCACGATCCCGACGTGATCTTTCTGGACGCAGACCTGATGAGCTGCTCCGGCACGCTGAAATGGTCGAAAACGCACACGGACCGCGCGATCGACTGCGGCATTGCCGAATCCAACATGGCGGGCGTCGCGGCAGGACTTGCCGCCGCGGGCTTCAAGCCGATCATCCACAGTTTCGGAACGTTCGCGTCCCGCCGCATCTATGACCAGATCTTCCTGTCCGGCGGCTACGCGAAGAACGACATCACGGTCATCGGCACCGACCCCGGCGTCACCGCGGCGATGAACGGCGGCACGCATATGCCGTTTGAGGACGTCGCGCTGTATAACGCGCTGCCCGGCGCGACCGTGATCGACGCGACCGACCCGACGTGTCTTGCAAGCGTTTTGAAGCAATGCGTGAACCGCCCCGGCATCAAGTATATCCGCGTCGGCAGAAAGCAGTACGCCAAGGTCTATGAAGACGCGGCCGAGCTTCCGATCGGCAAGGCGGTCACACTCAGAGAGGGCACGGACGTTGCGATCTTTGCCGCGGGCATCATGGTGCACGAAGCGATGAAAGCCGCCGCTTCTCTCGAAGCGCAGGGCATTTCCGTCGCGGTCGTCGACTGCTTCACGATCAAGCCGATC
Source organism: Clostridia bacterium (assembly GCA_017388175.1). Taxonomy (GTDB): domain Bacteria; phylum Bacillota; class Clostridia; order Christensenellales; family CAG-138; genus UBA3792. The sequence goes on from JAFOTD010000021.1 coordinate 2,231, forward strand.
GATGCGGACGCCGTCGAAGCGTGGGCAAGGAAATGCGGCGCGGTCGTCGTCGCCGAGAACGCGAACCGGCACGGCGGGCTGTACGGCATGGTCCTTGAGGTGCTGGCGGAGCGCTGCCCCGTCCCCGCCGCCGTCGTCGCGGTCGAGGACGAGTTCGGCGAAGTCGGCACGCAGGGATACCTTCAGGAGCGGTTCGGGCTTACCGCCGCGCACATCGAGGCGCAGATCAAGTCCGTGCTTGCGAGAAAATAAGCCATGAAACTGCGTTTCGGATTCGGCACCGGCTTTCAGGAAGTCGAAGTGCCTGAACAAAACCTGATCGGCGAACTGCACGCCAACGAGGTCCCCGTGGATTTGGTGGGCGAGGCGGAAGTGAAGCGCGCGCTGGAAAACCCGATCGGCTCGCCGCGGCTCAAGGATCTCGTGCATCCGGGCGAGACGGTGGCGATCGTCACCAGCGACGTCACGCGCCCGATGCCGACCTACAAAGTCATACCGGCGCTGCTCGACGAGCTGTATGCAGGCGGGATCAAGCCCGAGGATATTACGCTTGTCTTCGCACTCGGAAGCCACAGAAAGCAAACCGACGAAGAAAAGCGCCGCCTTGCGGGCGAGCGCGCATGGAACGAGGTCCGCTGTGTCGACAGCGATCCGGACGACTGCATATCCTACGGCGTCACCTCCCGGGGCACGCCGGTGGACATCACGCGCGTAGTCGCCGAAGCCGATCGGCGCATCTGTCTCGGCAACATCGAATACCACTACTTCGCCGGATATTCCGGCGGCGCAAAGGCGATCATGCCCGGCGTATCCACGCGCGCGGCGATCCAGGCGAATCACAGCCGGATGGTACAGCCCGAATGCTGCGCCGGCGCGCTGGAAACGAATCCGCTGCGCATGGACATCGAGGAGGCCGGCGCGATGGTCGGCATCGACTTCATTCTCAACGTCGTGCTCTCGGAACACAAGGAGATCCTCTGCGCCGTTGCGGGCGACGC